>NZ_JBEXWB010000163.1:0-13693 GCF_040629645.1 Streptomyces sp. NPDC005899
GAACGGACCGGGGGCGCCCGGGCCGCAGTACGGCTACCCGGCCGCACCCGCCCCGCCCGCGGCGCAGTACGGCGGGTACCCGGGCTACCCGGGTTACGGCGGCCAGCCGGCCTGGGGTCCCGCACCCGCGAACGGCCTGGGCGTCGCCGCCCTGGTGCTCGGCATCATCGCCGTCGTCGGCTTCTGCATGTGGGGCTTCGGGATCATCCTGGGCATCCTCGCGCTGATCTTCGGCATCATCGGCCGCGGCCGCGCCAAGCGGGGCGAGGCGAACAACGGGGGCATGGCGCTCGCCGGGATCATCCTGGGGTCGGTGGCGATCGTGATCAGCGCGATCACCCTGGGCTTCCTCATCTGGGCCGTCGCCAACGAGGACGGGGGCGGCGACTACGACTACGACGATCCGTACGCCACGTCCCTGGTCGTCGGCGCCAGGGGCTGACCCGCGGTACGGACGCCGCCGGGGGCGGGGGCAGACCCCCGCCCCGGTGCGTCTCACCGCGTGCGCAGCCGTGCGCGCGCCTCCATGAGTGCGAAGCCCAGCAGGTTCAGCCCCCGCCAGGAAGCCGGGTCGGCCGTCCGCGGATCGTCCTTGGCGAGTCCGATGCCCCAGATGCGGTCGAGCGGGCTCGCCTCGACGAGCACCCGTTCCCCCGTGCCCGCCAAGTAGCTCCGCAGCGCCGGGTCCTGGCCGAACTTGTGCTCGCTGCCCGCCACCACCAGGGCGAACCGCTCCCGCACCCACACGGCGTCGTCGAAGCCCCGGACCAGCCGGCCCGCCTTCTTGGCCTCGGCCGGACTCCTCGCGGCCACGGCCCGCTCCAGCGCCTCGGCGTCGCCGAAGAGCCGCGCCTTGCCCGCCATCATCCAGTGCTCGGCCGAGGCGTAGGTCACCCCGTCGACCGTGAAGGGCGACGGCCACCACTGGCTGAGGCAGCTCTGCGAGAGGCTGCCGTCCGGCCGGGGGCGGTGTCCCCAGAACGGCAGGTACTTCAGCTTGTCCCCACGTGCCACCCGCGCCACGAGGGCGTCCCTGTGTTCCTGTCCCATGACAGCGGAGTCTGGCATCCGCCACGGACAGTCCGTATGGGGTTTTCCGCAGCCACGCGACACATGGTCGACAGATTCCGTCGCGTAACCAAAAGGCAACAACGGAATCACTTGTTGACGCCAGACCTCTCTGTCAGGATCGGCACTCAATTCGAGTCGGAGCTACGCCGCCCCTGGTCAGAGGGGCAGCGGAGGAGAGCGTGATGGGCAACGGTTTCCAGGTGCAGGACCGCTTCGCGCAGGGCGCGCAGTTCATCGGCGGACGGCTGCGCCCCGGCACCTCCGGGCGCCGTCAGGAGGTCGTGAACCCCGCCACGGGCGAGACGGTGTACCGCTACGAACTGGCCGGCACGGCCGACGTCGACGCCGCCGTCTCCGCCGCCCGCGACGCCTTCCCCGGATGGTCCGGCGCCACTCCCGCGGAGCGGTCCGCCCTGCTGCACCGCCTCGCCGCCGTACTCGCCGAGCAGGCGGACGAGCTGGCGTACGCCGAGTCCCTGCAGTGCGGCAAACCCGTCAGGCTCACCACCGGGTTCGACGTGCCGGGGACGGTCGACAACGCCGCGTTCTTCGCGGGCGCCGCCCGCCACCTGGAGGGGAAGGCGGCCGCCGAGTACAGCGGGGACCACACCTCCTACGTGCGCCGTGAGGCCCTCGGTGTCATCGGGTCCGTCGCACCCTGGAACTACCCGTTGCAGATGGCCGCGTGGAAGATCCTCCCCGCCGTCGCGGCGGGCAACACCGTCGTGCTGAAGCCCGCCGAGATCACCCCGCTGACCTCGCTGATGTTCGCCCGTGCGGCCACCCTGGCCGGCATCCCCGACGGTGTCGTCAACATCGTCTCGGGTGCCGGGAAGGACGCCGGTGAACACCTCGTCGGACACGGGGACGTCGTGATGACCTCCTTCACCGGTTCCACGGCCGTCGGCAGGCGCGTCGCCGCGATCGCCACCTCCACCGTCAAGCGGCTCCACCTCGAACTCGGCGGCAAGGCGCCCTTCCTCGTGTTCGACGACGCCGACCTCGACGCGGCGGTCAACGGGGCGGTCGCCGGGTCGCTCGTCAACACCGGCCAGGACTGCACGGCCGCCACCCGGGCCTACGTGCAGCGCCCGCTGTACGACGCGTTCGTGGCCGGGGTCGCCGCCCTGATGGAGGGCGTGCGGCTGGGCGACCCCTTCGACCCCTCGACCGACCTCGGCCCGCTCGTCAGCCACGGACACCGCGACCGCGTCGCCGGTTTCGTCGAGCGCGCCCGCGCCCACGCCACGGTCGTCACCGGCGGCGAGGCCCCCGGCGGCGACCTCGCGGGCGGCGCCTACTACCGGCCGACCCTGATCACGGGCGCCGCACAGAACAGCGAGGTCGTGCGCGAGGAGATCTTCGGCCCCGTCCTGGTCGTGCTGCCCTTCGACACCGACGACGAGGGCATCCGGCTCGCCAACGACACCCCGTACGGGCTCGCCGCCTCCGCCTGGAGCCGTGACCTCTACCGGGCGAACCGCGCCACCCGTGAGATCGCGGCGGGCTGCGTGTGGATCAACGACCACATCCCGATCATCAGCGAGATGCCGCACGGCGGATACCGGGCCAGCGGCTTCGGCAAGGACATGTCCTCGTACTCCTTCGAGGAGTACACGCAGGTCAAGCACGTCATGTACGACAACACCGCGGTGGCCAGGAAGGACTGGCACCGCACCGTCTTCGGGGACCGATAGCAGCGGCCGCCGGACGGCGGCCCCACCACCCGGAAGGGCAACGCGTATGGAGCAGTACGAGCCCGAGCGCCTCTCCGCGCCGCAGCTGGCCGCCATGAGGCGCAGCCTCACGAACGGCAGGGGCGCCCTCAGCCGGCGCTCGCTTCTTCGCGCGTCGGGCATGGGCGCGCTCGCGCTCGGCGGCCTCGGCGCGCTGGGCGCGTGCGGCATCCCGCCCGCGAAGCGGGCCGGGGACGCCACGGCGTCGGACGACCACTCGGCCGCGGAGAAGCGGGTCACGTTCTCCAACTGGACCGAGTACATGGACGTCGGTGAGGACGAGAAGGGCCGCCCCACGCTCGAGGCGTTCACCGAGCGCACCGGGATATCGGTCAGGTACACCGAGGACATCAACGACAACGTCGAGTTCTTCGGCAAGATCAAGCCCCAGCTCGCCGCCGGCCAGGACACCGGCCGCGACCTCGTCATCGTGACCGACTGGCTGGCGGCCCGCATCATCCGGCTCGGCTGGGCGCAGAAGCTCGACCCGGCGAACCTGCCGCACGCCTTCGCCAACCTGTCGGCGCAGTTCCGCACCCCCGACTGGGATCCGGGGCGCGCGTACTCCTATCCCTGGACCGGCATACCGACCGTCATCGCCTACAACCGCAAGGCGACCCGCGGGCGCAAGGTCGACTCCGTCACCCAGCTGCTCGACGACCCCGCGCTGAAGGGGAGGGTCTCCTTCCTCTCCGAGATGCGCGACTCGGTCGGGATGACGCTGCTGGACATGGGCAAGGACCCGGGCTCCTTCACCGACGCGGACTACGACGCGGCGATCGGCCGGATGCAGAAGGGCGTCGACAGGAAGCAGATCCGCCGCTTCACCGGCAACGACTACACCGCCGACCTGAGCAAGGGCGACATCGCCGCGTGCGTCGCCTGGGCGGGCGACATCATCCAGCTGCGGGCCGACAACCCGGACATCGAGTTCGCGATACCGGCGGCCGGCTACATCACGTCGAGCGACAACATGCTGATCCCCGCCGGAGCCCGGCACAAGAGCAACGCCGAGAAGCTCATGGACTACTACTACGAGCCCCCGGTCGCCGCCCGGCTCGCCGCCTACATCAACTACGTCTGCCCGGTCGACGGGGTCGCCGCGGAACTCGCGAAGATCGACAAGTCGATGGCGGCGAACACGCTGATCCTCCCGGACCGGGCGATGGCCGCGAAGTCGCACGCCTTCCGCTCGCTCAGCGCCGAGGAGGAGACGGCGTACGAGGAGAAGTTCGCCGGACTCATCGGCGCCTGACCGGACCGCCCCCTCCCGATCTCCCCCGACACCACTGGGACCGCGACCCATGACACAGCACACGACACAGGGCGGCGACGTCCGTCTCGCCGGGATCAGCAAGACCTACGGCTCCTTCACCGCCGTACACCCCCTCGACCTGACCGTTCCCCAGGGCTCCTTCTTCGCCCTGCTCGGCGCGTCCGGCTGCGGGAAGACCACCACCCTGCGGATGATCGCCGGGCTGGAGGACGCCACGACCGGCACGATCTCGCTCGGTGACGGCGACATCACCGACCTGCCCCCGTACAGGAGGCCCGTCAACACCGTCTTCCAGAGCTACGCGCTCTTCCCGCACCTGGACGTCACCGAGAACATCGCCTTCGGCCTGCGCCGCCGCGGCGTCAAGTCCGTGAAGAAGCAGGTCGCCGACATGCTGGACCTCGTCCAGCTCGGCGACTTCGCGAGCCGCAGGCCGCACCAGCTCTCCGGCGGCCAGCAGCAGCGCGTGGCCGTGGCCCGCGCGCTCATCAACCACCCCCAGGTGCTCCTGCTCGACGAGCCGCTCGGCGCCCTCGACCTCAAGCTCCGCCGCCAGATGCAGCTGGAACTCAAGCGCATCCAGACCGAGGTCGGCATCACCTTCATCCACGTCACCCACGACCAGGAGGAGGCCATGACCATGGCCGACACCGTCGCGGTGATGAACGGCGGCCGCGTCGAACAACTCGGCGCCCCCGCGGACCTGTACGAGAACCCGCGCACCACCTTCGTGGCGAACTTCCTCGGCACCTCCAACCTCATCGAGGCCGAGATAGCCGACGTGGGCACCGACCTCACCGTCACGGCCGGGGGCGGGACGCTGCGGCTGCCCGCCGGCCGGTGCGCGGCCCCGGCGGCACGCGGCGGCAGGCTGCTCCTCGGCGTCCGCCCCGAGAAGATCTCCCTCACCCCCGCCGCCGACGCCGACGCGATAGCAGCCGGACGCAACCGTGTCACCGGGCGGATCGCCCACTCCAGCTTCATCGGCGTCTCGACCCAGTACGTCGTCGAGAGCCCGGCCGGCAAGGCGCTGCAGTGCTACGAGCAGAACGTCGAGCACCGCGCGGGGCTGCTGCCCGGCGCCGAGGTCGTCCTGCACTGGAACCCGGCCCACACCTTCGGTCTGGACGCCGCCCAGGACACCGCCGCGGGTGTGGAGAGCGTGGAGGACGCGGCGTGAGCGTCACCGACGCGCCGCCGGCGCCCCCCACCGGTCCGAGGATCCGCAAGCCGTCCACGCGCAAGCGGCTCGTCCCCTACTGGCTGCTCGTCCCCGGCATCCTGTGGCTGCTCGTCTTCTTCGCACTGCCGATGGTCTACCAGGCGTCGACCTCCGTGCAGACGGGATCCCTGGAGCAGGGATTCGAGGTCACCTGGCACTTCCGGACCTACTGGGACGCCCTCGCCGACTACTACCCGCAGTTCGTCCGGAGCCTGCTGTACGCGGGCACCGCGACGGTGCTGTGCCTGCTGCTCGGCTACCCGCTCGCCTACCTGATCGCGTTCAGGGCGGGACGCGCGCGCAACCTGGTGCTGGTCCTGGTGGTCGCGCCGTTCTTCACCAGCTTCCTGATCCGGACACTCGCCTGGAAGACGATCCTCGCGGACGGCGGGGCCGTCGTCGACGTCCTGAACACCCTGCACGTCCTGGACGTCACCAGCCGGCTCGGCTGGACCGAGGGCGACCGCGTCCTGGCCACGCCGCTGGCCGTCGTCTGCGGCCTCACGTACAACTTCCTCCCGTTCATGATCCTGCCGCTGTACACCTCGCTGGAGCGGATCGACGGCCGGCTGCACGAGGCGGCGGGCGACCTGTACGCCACACCCGCCACCACCTTCCGCAAGGTGACGTTCCCGCTGTCCATGCCCGGTGTCGTCTCCGGCACCCTGCTGACCTTCATCCCGGCCAGCGGCGACTACGTCAACGCCGAACTGCTCGGCTCCACCGACACCAAGATGGTCGGCAGCGTCATCCAGAGCCAGTTCCTCCGCGTCCTGGACTACCCGACGGCCGCGGCCCTCTCCTTCATCCTCATGGCGGTCGTGCTGTTCGCGGTCACCGTCTACATCCGCCGCTCCGGTACGGAGGACCTGGTCTGATGCCCGTACTGCGCCTGCTCCGCCGGAACCTCGTCGTGATCGCGGGGCTGCTGACCCTCGCGTACATGATCCTGCCGAACATCGTCGTGATGGTGTTCTCCTTCAACAAGCCGAACGGCCGCTTCAACTACGCCTGGCAGCGCTTCTCCCTGGACGCGTGGAAGGACCCCTGCGGGGTCGCCGACCTGTGCGGATCGCTCTCCCTCTCGCTGCGCATCGCCGCCTGGGCGACCGTCGGCGCGACGGTGCTCGGCACGATGATCGCCTTCGCGCTGGTGCGCTACCGCTTCCGGGCCCGAGGTGCGGTCAACTCCCTGATCTTCCTGCCGATGGCGATGCCCGAGGTCGTCATGGCGGCCTCCCTGCTGACGCTGTTCCTCAACATGGGGGCGGAACTCGGCTTCTGGACGGTGCTGATCGCGCACGTCATGTTCTGCCTCAGCTTCGTGGTGACGGCCGTCAAGGCGCGTGTGATGTCGATGGACCCGAGGCTGGAGGAGGCGGCCCGCGACCTCTACGCCGGACCGGTGCAGACGTTCCTGCGGGTGACCCTGCCGATCGCCGCCCCCGGGATCGCCGCGGGAGCGCTGCTCGCGTTCGCGCTCTCCTTCGACGACTTCATCATCACCAACTTCAACGCCGGCTCCACGGTGACCTTCCCGATGTTCGTCTGGGGATCCGCGCAGCGCGGAACACCCGTGCAGATCAACGTCGTGGGGACCGCGATGTTCGCCATCGCCGTGGCCGTCGTCCTCGTCGGGCAGTTCGTCACCCACCGGCGGAAGAAACCAGGAAAGTAAGCACGCCCCGAAGGAGTTGGAAACCATGGCCCCGGACGCCATGCGTACTGCCGCCCGAGCTCTCCGCGACGCACGTCCCCTCTCCTACTGGCTCGACGACCCGGGGAAGCCCGACCCGCTGCCCGCCCTCACCGGCGACGAGCGGTGCGACCTCCTGGTCGTCGGCGGCGGCTACAGCGGACTGTGGACCGCGCTGCTCGCCAAGGAGCGGGACCCCGGGCACGACGTCGTCCTCATCGAGGGCCACGAGGTGGGCTGGGCCGCCTCGGGCCGCAACGGCGGATTCTGCGCCGCCTCCCTGACCCACGGCGCGGCCAACGGCCTGGAGCGCTGGCCGCGGGAGATCGGGAAGCTGGAGGAGCTGGGCCGGCGCAACCTCGACGCCATCGAGGAGGCCGTCGACCGCCACTCCATCGACTGCGACTTCGAGCGCACCGGCGAGATCGACGTGGCCACCCGGCCGCACGAACTCGACGAGCTCCGGGCCTGGCACAGGCGGGCGGAGGAGGCCGGCCTCGCGGGACCGGAGTTCCTCGACCGCGACGCGGTGCGGGCCGAAGTCGACTCACCGACATTTCTCGGCGGTCTGTGGGACCGGCGCGGGGTCGCCATGCTGCACCCGGCGAAGCTCGCCTGGGGACTCAAGGAGGCATGCCTCCGCTCGGGTGTGCGCATCCACGAGAACACCCGCGGCCTGGAGATGGCCCGCTCGGGAGCGGGCATGGCCGTACGCACCCCCTACGGCAGGGTCTTCGCCCGCCGTGTCGCCCTCGGGACGAACGTCTTCCCGTCACTGGTCAGGCGGGTGCGCCCGTACACCGTGCCGGTGTACGACTACGCGTTGATGACCGAACCGCTGGACGCCGGCCGGCTCGCGTCGATCGGCTGGCGAAACCGCCAGGGGCTGGGGGACAGTGCCAACCAGTTCCACTACTTCCGGCTCTCCGCCGACAACCGGATCCTGTGGGGCGGATACGACGCCGTCTACCCGTACGGCGGCCGGCTGGATTCCGCGCTGGACCAGCGTCCGGAAACGTTCCTGAAGCTCGCCGCGCAGTTCTTCGAGTGCTTCCCCCAGCTCACCGGAGTGCGGTTCACCCACTCCTGGGGTGGCGCGATCGACACCTGCTCGCGTTTCTCCGCCTTCTTCGGCACGGCGCACCGCGGACGGGTCGCCTACGCCGCCGGCTACACCGGTCTGGGTGTGGGCGCCACCCGGTTCGGGGCCGAGGTGATGCTCGACCTGCTCGCCGGCCGCGAGACCGAGCGGACCGCTTCGGAGATGGTCCGCTCCAGGCCGATGCCCTTCCCGCCCGAGCCGTTCGCCTGGGCCGGCATCGAACTCACCAGACGGTCCCTCGCCCGGGCGGACGGCAACGGCGGGCGCCGGAACCTCTGGCTGCGGACCATGGACCGGGCGGGGCTCGGCTTCGACAGCTGACCACCGGGCCCGCGACCCGGCTCACCGCCGCACGTGTGAACCGGCTCACCGCCGAACGGGGGCCGAAGCCGCGTCATGATCCGGCCCCGGCCCCCTCTCCTGCGTGAACGCGCCGGCGGGATCCCGCCGGCGCCCACGGCGAAGAGGAGGCGGACATGACCGGCACGGGGGCGAAAGCCGCGGTCGAATGGCTGGCATCGGTGGCACCGGACCCGGACGTCTGCCGGTGGGAGTGGGAGCGCGACCCGCAGGGCATCGCCCTGCTGCCCGCCGGAAAACGCTGGGACGTACTTGTTCTTCCGGGCACGCTGGGCCGGCCGACGCTCGACGTGCTCACCCGGCTCCTGGACCGGCCGGGCCCCGTCCTCGCCGACTTCGGCGATGCCCGCACGAGCTTCTTCGTACCCCCCGGGACCGCCGCCCACTGGCTCGGCACCGGGATCCGCGGCGCAGGTCAGGGCACCTGGATCGCCGTCCCGTACCCGGGCCGCGCGCTCGGCGGGGTGCGGTGGCTGATCCAGCCGGACGGTAGGGGAACGCTGACCGACCCGGGCGTCCTGGAGCTGGCGATGCACGAGGCCGCGGCGGTCCGCGGCGCCCGGGACCGCGGAGGGGCGGAGGGGTGAGGTACTGCCAGAGGTCTTGACAACCTGATTGGTCTGGACCATGTTGTGCGCGGCCCCACCCGATTCCCCCCTGTACGGAGGCTGTTGTGGAACGCACCGGACCACCCGTCCGTTTTTCCGGACTTCTGGCCGCCTTCTCGGCGGCGCTCCTCGCCGCCGGGACCCTGGCCGCCACCGCCCCCGCCGCCGGGGCAGCCGACGCCGACCTGGCGCGCAACGGGGGCTTCGAGGCGGGCCTGGACGGCTGGAACTGCTCCGGCGGCAGCGGAGCGACCGTCAGCAGCCCGGTGCACGGCGGCACTTCGGCACTCAAGGCGACCCCGGCCGGCAGCGACAACGCCAAGTGCTCCCAGACCGTGACGGTGAAACCCGGCTCCGCCTACACGCTGAGCGCGTGGGTGCAGGGCAGCTACGTCTACCTCGGGGCATCCGGCACCGGCACCACCGACGTGTCGACCTGGACGCAGTCCGCGGGGACGTACAAGCAGCTGTCCACCAGCTTCACGACCGGCCCCACGACCACGTCGGTGACCGTCTACACGCACGGCTGGTACGGCACCCCCGCCTACCACGCCGACGACCTCACCCTGACGGGGCCGGGCGGTGACCCGGTCGTCGTCCCGGCCGCCCCCACCGGACTGCGGGCCGGCACGCCCACCTCGTCCTCCGTGCCCCTGTCCTGGACGGCCGCGCCCGGCGCGACGGGCTACCAGGTCTACCGCAACGGCACGAAGGTCCTCACCGCCACCGGCACCTCCACGACCGTCACGGGGCTGGCCGCGTCGACCGCGTACAGCTTCCAGGTCACCGCCGTCAACGCCGCCGGGGAGTCCGCGAAGTCCGCCGCCGTCGGCGTCACCACGACGGCGGGCGGCGGCGGGGGAGGCGGCGGCCTCCCGGCCCACGCACTCGTCGGCTACCTGCACTCCAGCTTCGCCAACGGCTCCGGCTACACCCGGATGGCCGACGTGCCCGACTCGTGGGACGTCATCAACCTGGCCTTCGGCGAGCCGACCTCCGTCACCTCGGGCGACATCCGCTTCTCCCTCTGCCCCGTGGCGGAGTGCCCGGGCGTGGAGAGCGAGGCGGAGTTCAAGGCCGCCATCAAGGCGAAGCAGGCAGCCGGCAAGAAGGTGCTGATCTCCATCGGCGGCCAGAACGGCCAGGTGCAGCTCTCGACCACGGCGGCACGCGACACCTTCGTCTCCTCGGTGTCCAGGATCATCGACACCTACGGCCTCGACGGGCTGGACATCGACTTCGAGGGCCACTCGCTCTCCCTCAACACGGGCGACACCGACTTCCGCAGCCCGACGACCCCCGTCATCGTCAACCTGATCTCCGCGGTGAAGACGCTCAAGGCCAAGTACGGCGCCGGCTTCGTCCTCACCATGGCACCCGAGACCTTCTTCGTGCAGCTCGGCTACCAGTACTACGGCTCCGGCCCCTGGGGCGGGCAGGACCCGCGCGCCGGTGCCTACCTGCCGGTCATCCACGCCCTGCGCGACGACCTCACACTGCTGCACGTCCAGGACTACAACTCGGGCTCGATCATGGGCCTGGACAACCAGTACCACTCCATGGGCGGCGCCGACTTCCACATCGCCATGACCGACATGCTGCTCACCGGTTTCCCCGTCGCCGGCGACACCGGCAAGGTCTTCCCGGCGCTGCGCCCGGAGCAGGTCGCCTTCGGGCTCCCCGCCTCCACCCAGGCGGGCAACGGCCACACCTCGCCCGCAGAGGTCACCAAGGCGCTCAACTGCCTGACGAAGAACACCGACTGCGGGTCCTACCGGACGCACGGCACCTGGTCCGGGCTGCGCGGGCTGATGACCTGGTCCATCAACTGGGACCGGTTCAACAACTGGGAGTTCTCCAGGAACTTCGACGCCTACTTCGGCGGCTGACCCCGCCCGGAGCCGGCCCGGGTGCCGGCCCGGAGCACCAGCAGCACCACCGCGCCCAGGCACCAGGCCGCCACCACGTCCAGCGGCCAGTGGTACCCGCGCAGCACCAGACCGACGCTCGTCGCCGCCGTCAGTGAGGCGGCGGCGACGAGCGTCACCCAGGGCCGGGCGAGGTAGGGCGCCAGCAGCAGCGCCGCGGCGCCGTAGGCCACCGCCGCCGTGGACGTGTGGCCCGAGGGGTAGTAGCCGGTCGCCTCCGTCAGCGGGCCCTGGCGGTCGGTCCACAGCTTGAGGGGTACGACCAGCGCGGGGACGGCGGCCATGGCCAGCACGGCGTACACCGCCGGGCGGCGGGCGCCCCGGAACCAGGCCAGGAGCACGGCGCACGCCAGTGCGGAGCCGGCGACCTGGGGGTTGCCGAGGTCGGCGAAGAGGTCGGCGAGCCGGGCGGGACCGCGCCCGGCCAGGGCCAGGCCCAGCCGTTCGTCGGGTCCGAGCAGGGGGCCGTCGGCCACCACCTGCCAGGTCACCAGGGCGAAGACCGCCAGAGCCGCGGCCACCGCGGAAACGAGGGGGACCGGCCACCGGGGAACAGGGGGGATTGTTCCGGGGTGGCCGGTCGGATCGGTGTGCCGCGCGCCCCGGGGGGTGTGGGGCGGGCGGCCGCCCGATCGGTGAGGAGTTCCGGAGCCGGAGGCTCCAGCGGTGTGCGCCGGGGCACGGCCGGGACGGTGCTGGGGGAACTCCGGCCCGGCATCGCCCGCAGTTCCCTGCGGGCGGGGTGTTTCTCTCATCCGGGAAGACCGTACGTCAGAGGGAGGCGGACCGACAGCGGCAAATGTAACCCGCCATCGGCCCCCCACACCTTCTTCACAGGCCCTCACCGGGGCACCGGTCATTGCGGCGGAAATCGCCTCCGGGGACCCGGAGGGCCTCGTACGGATCAGAGCTGGGCGAATGCCTGCTCCAGGATGTCGAGGCCCTCGCCGAGCAGGTCCTCACCGATGACCAGCGGCGGCAGGAAGCGCAGGACGTTGCCGTACGTGCCGCAGGTGAGGACCAGCAGCCCCTCGGCGTGGCAGGCCCTGGCGAGCGCGGCCGCGGCGGCGGCGTCGGGGTCCTTCGTGCCGGACTTCACCAACTCGATCGCGATCATGGCGCCCCGGCCGCGGATGTCCCCGATGACGTCGCCGTTCGGGAGCTTGTCCCGCATCTCGGCGAGGCGGCCCTTCATGATCTCCTCGATGCGCCGGGCCCGGCCGTTCAGGTCCAGCTCGCGCATCGTCTCGATGGCGCCGAGCGCACCCGCGCAGGCCACCGGGTTGCCGCCGTACGTGCCCCCGAGGCCGCCCACGTGCGCGGCGTCCATGATCTCGGCGCGGCCCGTCACCGCGGAGAGCGGCAGGCCGCCCGCGATGCCCTTGGCCGTGGTGATCAGGTCCGGGACGATGCCCTCGTCCTCGCAGGCGAACCACTGGCCGGTGCGGCAGAAGCCCGACTGGATCTCGTCGGCGACGAAGACGATGCCGTTGTCCTTCGCGAAGCGCGCGATCGCGGGCAGGAAGCCCTTGGCCGGCTCGATGAAACCGCCCTCGCCGAGGACGGGCTCGATGATGATCGCGGCGACGTTGTCCGCCCCGATCTGCTTGGTGATCTCGTCGATCGCCTGGGCGGACGCCTCGGCGCCGGCGTTCTCGGCCCCGGTCGGCCAGCGGTAGCCGTAGGCCACCGGGACGCGGTACACCTCGGGCGCGAACGGGCCGAAGCCCTGCTTGTACGGCATGTTCTTCGCCGTCAGCGCCATCGTGAGGTTGGTGCGGCCGTGGTAGCCGTGGTCGAAGACGACGACCGCCGTGCGCTTCGTGTACGCCCGGGCGATCTTCACCGCGTTCTCGACCGCCTCGGCGCCCGAGTTGAAGAGCGCCGACTTCTTGGCGTGGTCGCCCGGGGTCAGCTCCGCCAGCTGTTCGCAGACCTCGACGTAGCCCTCGTACGGCGTGACCATGAAACAGGTGTGGGTGAAGTCGGCGAGCTGTGCCGACGCGCGGCGCACGACGGCCTCGGCGGAGGCGCCCACCGAGGTCACGGCGATGCCCGACCCGAAGTCGATCAGGCGGTTGCCGTCCACGTCCTCGATGATCCCGCCGCCCGCCCGGGCGGTGAACACCGGCAGCGTGGACCCCACGCCCGCCGCGACCGCCGCGACACGGCGTGCCTGCAGCTCGACGGACTTCGGGCCGGGGATGGCGGTGACGACGCGGCGCTCCTGCGGAATGTGGGACATGCGGGGCTCCTGGGGGTGTTCCGGACGCTTCTCTGCTGTGCAGGCTAGGGGCGGGTACGGGACGAGGTCATGCTCCGATCGGGAGTGGTCGGGCGTGTCTCCTTGTCCGCCGCGGACAGATGAGCGGTGGCGGGGGACGGGAGGCCGGGGCCGCGCCGTCCGGCGACCTTGCCGAACTCACCTTGTCCTGGCACTAGATTGGCCGGTGCAGAAGGCGGGACCCGGCTGGTCAGGGGGCGGCGGTTCATGAAGAGCGACGACATGCGTGACGCGAGGGGCGCGAGCGGCCCCCCGGGGCAGGGCGACCGCCCGGATGCAGGCCGGTACGCCGTGCCCCGCCCGGCAGGCCCTCCGCCCGCCCCGCCCTCCGCCCCGCCTCCGCCCGCGGCCCCGCCGGCGCCCGCCGCGCCGTCGGTGCCGGCCGCCCCGCCGGCGCCGCCCGGCCCGCC
>NZ_JBEXWB010000164.1:0-13638 GCF_040629645.1 Streptomyces sp. NPDC005899
ACGGTGTCGCGGTCAACCACAAGCGCGTCGCCAGGATCATGCGGGCGTCCGGGATCGAAGGGGTCCGGTTGCGTCGCCGGCACCGCACCACCGTCTCTGACCCGGCAGTGGCCAAGGCGCCGGACCTGATCGGCCGCGTCTTCACCGCGGACAGGCCGAACACGAAGTACGTCGGTGACATCACCTACCTGCCCCTCGAGGGCGGGAAGTTCTGCTACCTGGCGACCGTCATCGACCTCGCCTCACGCCGTCTGGCGGGCTGGGCGATCGCCGGCCACATGCGCGCGGACCTCGTCACCGACGCCCTGGCCGCGGCGATCCGCACCCGCGGCAGTCTCGCCGGATCGATCATGCATACAGACCACGGAGCTCAGTACACGAGCAGGATTTTCGCCGAAGCTTGCAGGTCAGCAGGGGTTCAGCAAAGCATGAGCGCGGTCGGATCCAGCGCGGACAACGCGCTCGCCGAGTCCTTCAACGCGACGTTCAAACGCGAGACCCTGCAAGGACGAAAGAGCTGGCCGACCGAGCGCGAGGCCCGACTCGACGCCTTCCGATGGCTCCACCGCTACAACACCCGACGCCGACACTCCCACCTCGGACAACGATCACCGATCGCCTTCGAAAACGCCCTCCACCTCACACCAACTACGCTGGCACAAGCCGCATAACCCGTGTTCAGCATTCGGGGTCAAGGCCCAGTCTGTTCACCTACCTGCGGTGGGAGAGAGCTGATCCGGCACTCATTTTCCCGACACTTAATGTGATTCACGCCACACGGCACTGTCTGGCGGCGCTCCCCTTCCAACCGGCCATCACCCGCCGCCTGAAGGGACGGGCCAAACATTCCCCTGACACCGCATCACTCCCCGTGGCAGGGTCGCTTGTGATCACGAACAGTCGAGATACGGGGGCCTCCGTGGACGCGCAGATGTGGAACGGACTGGTCGGCGTCGTGAAGGAGACGTACACCGCCTCGCTGAGCAGTAGACCCGTGCTGCACCAGCTGCCCTTCACCGAGCAGCTCCTGTCCCGCAGCCCTGAAGGCTGGGCACCGGTCGTCCCCGACCGGAGGCCGGCCCCCGCGCAGGAGCTGGTCCCGCCGATCCAGACCGCCGTGAAATGCGCCTTCACCCCGATTGAGCTGGACCTACCCGACCCGTTCGGCGCCAGCGTCGTACTGATGGAAGAGGACGGCTACCGCGTGCGCCTCACCGACGCGTTCGCCCGCTGAGCCCGTGGCACGGGACTTCGACGACGACGCGCCCCGCCGAATCCAGGACGCGAACGACTTGATCCTCGCCCGACAGCGGGACGCCGACGAACGGATCTACGTGGTGACCACCAACCTCGTCATCGACGCCCAGGAGCAACTTGCCCGGCGGCGCCGACTGGACCGCATCTGGCACGCCGGGGCGGTCATCAGTTGGCTGTCCTTACTCGCCGCGGTCATCGGAACGGGCCTCGCCTGGGTCACCACAGGCGATCCGGCGCGGTTCGTCGTGGGCGACCTGATCTGCGGCAGCCTGCTCCTGATGTCCCTGCTGGCGTTGTTCGGCGTCCGCTTCGCCGGGCGGAAGGTGTCCAGCCGCCAGCGCCTGGAGGCGCATCTCGCCTCCACGCAGGAATCGCAGTGGAAGCAGAAGGTCAAGAACAACCCCGACCTGGACGACCGGCGCAAGCTCTACCGCGAGGAAGTCACGGCCGCGATCGAGCAGTACCAGGCTGACAGCCGGAAGTACCGGGCGATCCACAACGGTCTGCAGACCCTCATCATGATCGGTTCGGCCTCCACGACCACGATCGCGGCCCTGGACACCGGCAAGGAGCTGTCCTGGCAGAGCGTCACCCTGACCGTCATCAGCTTCGCCATCACGGTGGCCGCGATGTTCACCGGCTACTACAAGTTCCGCGAGCGCAGCTACTTCCTCCAGCAGACCGCCGACGCCATCGAGGAGGAGGCCAACGCCGTCCGGCTCGGCATCGGGCCGTACAGCGAGTACGGCCCCGGCCGGGAGGACGAGGCGCTGAAGCTTTTCACTCAGCGCGTCGAGGACCACCGCAATGAGCAGCGCCGCCGCCAGCAGCAGCTGGACCAGCCCGCAGACCAGGCTGCCCCGTCCAGCCAGCCACCGATGGCCTGACCCAGGCTTCAGCCCCCTGCCTGCCGCTGGCCTTCTCCGTGCTCGGTCCTTGCGGACGAAGCGATGTCCGGGGCCGCATTTCACTCGGAGAATCATTGCGCGCGAGGTCGAGGCTTTCGGATAACGCTACTGGGCGGAAAATATTCGGCACCGATGACCTCGGTTGCCGCATGGATATGGATTTTGAGACCGGGCATGCCGCGCAGCGGAGTCAGGTCTACACGTCGACAAGCGCCGTAAGTTGAGATGGTCAGTACTTGGAGGTTGGGGAGTTTGGCGGGAACGAGCGTGAGGTCGTCGTCGCGGTCCCAGGTCCCCAACCAGAGTTCGGTGATCTGCGGGGCCGGTGGGAGTTCTTCGATCATGGAGAGACCAGCACTGTCTGTCAGAATAAGGTCACGCAGCTTGGGCAGGCCCACTATCTGAGAGAAGTCTCTGACAGGGCCGGACAGGTCCACTCTGGTGAGGTTGGCCCAGCGGGTAATGCCGTGCAGGGTGAGATGCGTGCAGGCGGCCGGGCCGAGGGCCAGGGTGGTGAGGTCCGCGCTGACGGGTAGTTCTGCGACATGCTGGTGCGGCAGCTCCAGGTCGAGGCTGAGGCTCTGGAGCCCGGTCAAGGCTTTGAGATTGTTGATACATGCCGCTCCGCACTTGCGTAATGCGATGGCTTGAAGCGATGCTTCAGCAAGGTGCGTCAAGTCGGTGACGTTCGCGCACTCGACCAGCTCGAGCCTTTCCAGTTCCATGTAGGGGTGAAGGAAGTCCAGCTTCCGCAGAGTCGGGTTTCTGTGGATGGTGAGAGTTCGGACGCCCCCTGACGCGGACAAGGACATAATGGCGGCCTCTGAGAACTCTCCAACAAAGCTGACAAAGGCAGGAGCGCGCAGGCTCTGTAGGGCCTCCAGCTGGTCGGGAGATCGGATGACTACTCCCCGCATATCGACCATGTGGGTAAGGATTTCCCGGGCGTAGTCGTGGGTGTCGAAACGGTTCCAAGCGTTCGTCAAAGCCCACGGTGCCAGGTCGTTGGTGCGGAACTTCTTCATCACGGCAAAAGCAGCATCGCCGCCGATGAGCGCGGCGGTGTTCAGGACCGCTTCCACTTCATCCGCATCGAGGCCGTCAGGACCGGGGAGTACGTCGAGGATGACCGGCCCCACCGCAGCCAGGGTCCTGGCCTCCTCGTAACTGCGCGGGGGCAGAAGCGCGGCGGCGCGTTGCTCAACTTCTTGGCGTACGCCGGGGTCGAGTTCTGTGGCCTGCTCGAGGCAGGCGGTGGCGAGGAGATGCAGGCGCGTGCGGTGTTTAGGGGTGCGGTCACCTCGGGTGATGAGGCGGCGGAGCAGGGTAGTGCGTTCGTGGGGGCGGGCGTGGGCGACCGCCATGCGTAGGACGTCTTCCCATTGGTCGTCGTGGGCGTGGCTGACCAGTAGGGGGATGTCCCGGGCTTCAAGGGCGGCTTTGGCGCCGAGGTAGTCCTGGAAGGTGCGGTGGATGAAGTCGATGGTGTCGAGGGCGGGGGTGCGGAGCAGGCCGGAGCGTGCCAGCAGGTGGGCGAGTACTTCGGCGGCGTCACCCTGGTGGGCGAGGTGCGGCATGGCGGGCAGAGCCTCGCCAATGAGGCTGTGAGCGGTGTCGTGGTCCATCTCGGCCTGGCCATTGCGGATGAGCCAGTAGGCCAGGCGTTGCAGCAGCTGGATGTTCTGGTGCTCGGTGAGCACGAGGCCTTCCGGAGCGTCGATGTCGCGTTCACGGTCACGGCGGACCAGCAGCATCGAGAGGGCCGCTTCGTAGAGTTCCATGCGGCCGTGGGGAAGGTGGCCGCGCCGGTCACGGTGCAGCGCGCATACCAGGGCACACAGCAGTGGAGTGGTGGTCAGCCGGGCCAGGTCGCGCTGGGAGCGCACCCCGTCCTTCAACGCCTCCTGCAATGAGACCAGGTGTTCGCGTTCCTGGGCGGTAGCGACGCCGGCGGCGGCTGCGGTGTGCCAGCGTGTGACGAAGACAGCCACGTCGCGGGCGTTCATCGGCCGGATCGTCAGCTCAGTGAACTCGTAATCCGCCAGCCACCCCTCAGGGACTGCAGAGGGCCGGGTGGTCACCAGACAGGCGACCTGCGGGTAGGCAGCGAGCAGCTCACGCAGCCATTGCCGGGCTTGCGCCCGCTTGGCTTGGGGGATCTCGTCCAGGCCATCGATGAGCAGAAATGCCCGCCCGTCAGCCAGCACTCGGTCCGCCCAGCCGGGTGGCTGCGCGCCGTGCAGTGGGCATCCGACCGCGGCCAGGTACTCGTCCGGTCCGGGCAGCCTGCCGTTGCGTACCAAGGTGCGTAACGGCAGGACGAAGGGCAGACAGCCGTGGAGGTGGGCCAAATCGACCGGCAGGCACTGGCGGGCGGTGGCAAGGGCGAGCCACTGCAGCAAGGTGGTCTTACCTCCGCCGGCCAGTCCGCGCACCAGCGTTCGCCGTCGGCCGGCCAACGCCTGTTCAGCACGCTCGGCCCGCACTTCCACCGTGGGGTCGGGCACCGTGCTCATCCCGGAGTCCGGGCGAAGAGTGTCCCCCCTCCCAGGGGCCGGAGGAGCGAGTTCCAGGCTGAGATAGGAAGCATCCAGCGGCCAGGCCGCCCTGTCCGGCCGGGAAAGGTCCAGTCCGGCCACGGACAACTGCCCATGCCGCTGCTCCACATACCGCCGGTAGCGCTCCTCGAACGGCCCGTCCAGGCCCCCCGCTGTTCCTCCCCTGTCTGCGGCCTCGGCCGGGGCCGGCCTGGGCGGTAGAGCACTGCGACGCAGCTCCAGCAGCGAGCGAGCATCGGCGCCCAGTGCGCGGGCCAGCGCTACCACAGTGGCCTCGCTTGGCACTGTGGGACCGTTCAGCGCCCTGCTGGCAGTCGTATGACCTAGGCCTGCCTGTAGCTCCAGCCCGGACATTGACAGCCGTCGCTCAGCTCGCAACTGCCGCAGCTGTTCCTTCAGCGCGTCCAGACCATCCCGCATGCCCCCGCCCACCCGCCCTTTCCCCTTCAGACCGGCCCCGGCCTCTGGTATCGACGCGTTCATCTTCGTCCAACCGAATACAAACGAACGCCCGTTACGCCATCTTCCTTCCATCCGCACACCTCACGGAACGGAAGAACCACATGTCACTCTCACTGACCGCACTGACTTTCCTCGCCCTCGCCCTGCTTTCCGCCGTCCTCCTCGCACTCCTGACCGCAGTCGGTGCCGGCTTTCTGGCGCGCACCGATGGGGCCTCTCTACCTGCGAGCCTGCTGCGCGCAGGCGTCACCTTCGGCGGCACCCTCACCCTGCTCACCGCACTGCTCGCGATGGGGATCAGCACGATGAGCAACCGATGAGGCCATGAACCGCGGTGAGTCATGTCGAGGCCGACCGGTGGCCTTGGCCTGGAGCTCGGCTACCGCCTGGCACCCGTCGAACAGTTCCTCCGGCTCGCGCGCTTGCTTCGGGATCTGTCGCCGACACGCTTCCTGAATCATCGGGTCCGCCACCGTCGTCTTCCGGCTGGCCAGATGCGCCTCAAGCGCCCGCCGGTAACCCTCGCACGCTGTCTCCCTAGTCTTTCGTCAGGCCGGTGGGCGCGGCCGGGGACGGGCCTGCCGGGCCAGCGTCAGCCGGACTTGGCACGGACGCGGCGCCAGGTAGCAGGATCCGTAGGGAGCTCACGACAGTGCGGCCCGCCGTCCTATTGGCGGCTGCGATGACCCGGGTCTGCTCCAGCCGGGCCTGGGTGGCCCAGTCTGATGTCTCCGGGCACACGGTGAGCTGGCCGGAGACCGGGTCATACGACACAGCAGCGACATGCTCGGCGAGGTCGGGGGCGGGCCCGCTCGGTCACCAGCGCCCCGAGCGCCGCTCCGAGGTCTAGAGACTCGCGTTCGGGTGCACGTGGCGAACAGGGTGTGGCTGCCTCGCTCGGCGATCCCGTTCCCGATCTACGTCCCTGGCCCTCCAACACTGTTCCGCTCCCGGCAGCCGGAGTCTGACCCTCAGCGCCGAAGGCCACATCGGCAGAACAATGACCGGCTCGGCGTGGAAGGACCCTTCGCACTGATCGGGAACCTGCCACCACCAGACCCAGGGCCTTGACCCCGAATGCTGAACACGGGTTATGCGGCTTGTGCCAGCGTAGTTGGTGTGAGGTGGAGGGCGTTTTCGAAGGCGATCGGTGATCGTTGTCCGAGGTGGGAGTGTCGGCGGCGGGTGTTGTAGCGGTGGAGCCATCGGAAGGCGTCGAGTCGGGCCTCGCGCTCGGTCGGCCAGCTCTTTCGTCCTTGCAGGGTCTCGCGTTTGAAGGTCGCGTTGAAGGACTCGGCGAGTGCGTTGTCCGCGCTGGATCCGACCGCGCTCATGCTTTGCTGAACCCCTGCTGACCTGCAGGCTTCGGCGAAAATCCTGCTCGTGTACTGAGCTCCGTGGTCGGTATGCATGATCGATCCGGCGAGACTGCCGCGGGTTCGGATCGCCGCGGCCAGGGCGTCGGTGACGAGGTCCGCGCGCATGTGGCCGGCGATCGCCCAGCCGGCCAGACGGCGTGAGGCGAGGTCGATGACGGTCGCCAGGTAGCAGAACTTCCCGCCATCGAGGGGCAGGTAGGTGATGTCACCGACGTACTTCGTGTTCGGCCTGTCGGCGGTGAAGTCGCGGCCGATCAGGTCCGGCGCCTTGGCCACTGCCGGGTCGGGGACGGTGGTGCGGTGCCGGCGACGCAACCGGACCCCTTCGATCCCGGACGCCCGCATGATCCTGGCGACGCGCTTGTGGTTGACCGCGACACCGTTCTCCTCGCGGAGCTCGGCGGTGATCCTCGGGGCTCCGTAGGTGCCGTCCGATTCCTGGTGCACCGCCCGTATCCGGGCGGCGAGGCGGGCGTCGTTCACCTGCCGGGCGGCCCGGTCCGCTGCCGTCCGCCGCCAGTAGTAGAAGCTCGAGCGGCTGACGCCGAGGATGCTGCAGAGCCGCTTCACGCCGTGACGGCGCTGGAGGTCGGCGACGCACTGGAAGCGGTTCACCAGCGCGTCTCCCCGGCGAAATACTTCGCCGCTTTGCGTAGGATCTCGCGTTCCTCCTCCAGCTCACGGACCTTCTTCCGCAAGGCGGCGTTCTCCGCTTCCAGCGGGGCCGGCGGCTGGGCCGGCTCCTGCGTCCGCCGTCCTCGGGGACGGCTCACCCCTGCTGCCCTCACCCAGTTCCGCAGTGTCTCCGGGTTGATCCCTAGATCGGCTGCGACCGACCTGATCGTCGCTTCCGGCCGCGACTCGTACAGCGCGACCGCGTCCGCCTTGAACTGCGGCGGGTAGTTCTTCATGACCACGAGATGTCCGTTCTCAGATCCGCAGGATCCAGTGTCTCGTGTGTCCAACATCAGGGGTCAAGGCCCCCAGCCGTCCACATTGATCGGTTCATCAAGGAAACTCACAGGCTGAACGCCGGGCGCCACACCGACGACGTCGCTGTCTTCCGCCTCAACAGGGCCACTCCTGAAGCCACAGTGAAGCGGAAAGTGTGGTGTGTCCCGTCTCATGGGAGAAGGGACACACCACGACTCACGCAGGTACGGTGCGTATCGATCGCATCATTCCGCCGTGAAAACACCAGCGAAGAGCAGAACTCCGCCCATGAGCATGAAGAGGCCGACGGCCGCCGGTGCGAAACTCGTTGCCCTAGGATGACGAGAATTCGCTTCCCCGAATGTCCCTTGCTGGTCCCGTACTCGCCTTGAAAAAAACGTTCGGGCGAAGATGAGAGCGAGTCCACCGATCACGAGGAATGACCCTACAAAAACCGTTTTGGCGTCCATGGCTACTCGTCTCCGATCAACTGATGGTGGATTCTAGAACGCTACTTGCAGCCCGCCCGAGCAGGTACCGGTGGAGGCATAGGTGCCCAGTCCTGCGCTCCCGGAGATACTTCCTCCCTGTTGGAGTTGGCCGCCGATGCTGCCGAATCCGTAGGAGCATTTCCCATATGCTGAGGGACCGGTGCTCGCATCGCCGGTACCCCCTTCCATACCTCCGGAGACGCCGGGCAGACCGACGCCGATGTTGATGAACTTGCTCGAGTTTCCCTCGCTGTCTTTCTGCCATCCCCCACCGAGACACACCCAGAAGCAGGCCTCGCCGCTGATGCTGTAGGACCACTGTCCGAGTGGGTCCATGTTGTTGACGGGGTCGGCCCCGGCGTAGGCGTACCGGTTACCTCGTGCGGGGTTAGCGAGGAAGCTGAATGCGTCCTGAGTGGTGAAGCGGCCGGTGGTGGGGTCGTACCAGCGCTGGCCGAATTTCACGTAGCCGGTGGTGCGGTCGTAGGTGCCGCCGACAAACCGGTAGGGATTCTGGGTGCCGGCGCCGCCGGTTTGTTTCGTGGTGTCCACGACCCCGTAGGGGTCGTACTCGTAGATGGTGGACTGAACGGTGAACTGATTGATGAACTGGACCGGGTTCCCGATGCCGTCCATGATGTAGTACGCCTCGTTGCCGGATACCGCCCGAATGGAAAGCGGCTGGCCGGTGGTGGGGTCGTGGTCGATGTAGGCGGTGCCGTCCTCGAGCCCGACCTGTTCGATTACAGGCATCCCGTACTGGTCGGGGGCCCCGTATACGTAGTTGACCGTTTCGCCCTTGTCACTGACCTGGCGGGTGAGTTCGGTGGCGTCGGTGCCGGCGTAGGTGTATCGGCCGGTTCCGCTGGCGGTTGTGGCGGTAGCCATGCGGCCGGCTGCGTCGTAGGTGAGCGCGGAGAGTTTGGGGGTTTTGGTGAGGCCGCCGCGTTCGTCGTACGTGTAGCCGGTGGTGGTGATCTGGTTGGCGGCGTCGTAACTGAGGGACTGGTCGGTGGTGCCGTCTGTTGATGTCTTCCGGTTGCCGCGGGCGTCGTAGGTGTAGGTGTACGTCTTGCCACCCCCGTCGGTCGCGACCTCCGTCAGACGGTTGGCCGTGTCGTAGTCGTACTGGGTGGTCTTGCCCGAAAGATTGTCCTTACTCCACTGAATCAGCTGCCGGTCGTCGGCCTTCTCGGCTGAGCAGGAGGTGGTGGATCCGGTGGAGCGGCAGTAGGTGACGTCGAACTGGCGGGTGGGGTCGGTGGCTGGTCCCTGGTCGGCCCAGACACGGCTGACGCGACCGGAGCTGTCGTAGTCCTGGTGGACGCGGGCCTTGAAGGTGCTCAGGCTGTCGTTGGTTCCGTAGTAGGTGTCGGTGCGCCGGCCCCGGTCGTCATAGTTGAAGCCGATCTTCGTCTTGCTGGTGGGTCCGTCGGTGATGACCTGGGTCAATTTGTTGGCGTCGTCGTAGGCGTAATGGGTGGTGCCGCGGGCGTCGGTGGTGGTGAGGCGGTTGCCGTTCTTGTCGTAGGTGTACGACAAGGTACCGCCGCCTGCGGTGGAGGTGCGGGCGGTCATGGCGCCGAGGTCGTCGTAGCCGTAGGTGGTGGTGCCGGAGGCGTCGCTGCGGGTTTTGGTCCGGCCGAAGTCGTCGTAGGTGTAGCTGACGTCGGGGGTGGTGTCGGAGTAGTCGACCTTGTGGATGCGGTCGGCGTCGTCGTAGGTGTAGGTGGTGATGGTGCCGCGGCCGTCCTTGGCGGTGGCCATGCGCCCGAAGGTGTCGTAGGTGTACGTCTGGAACTTCAGCGTGCCGCCGGCCGGTTCGACCTTGGTCAGCTGCTTGTCGGTGTCGTATGTGTAGGTGGTGTCCGTGCTGTTGCCGGGGTCGGTGGACGTCTTGACGGTGCCGTCGTCGTTGTAGTCGACCTTCGCCTCGGCCGCTTCCGCGTTCGTGGACGAGGCCAGGTTGCCGGCTCCGTTGTAGGAGTACGTCGACTTGTTCGACTGGCTGTCGGTCGACTCGGACGGTGCGTACTTCGTGCCTGCGGCCGTGTTCCCGTACGCGGCGGAGAAGGAGGCGCCTGAAGCCGACTCCGTCTTGGTCAGCGACTCGCCGTCGTTTGCGCCGAAAGTGTTCGTGGTGGTGCCCGCCGTGGCTCCGGAGCCCTCGGTGGACGAGGCGGTGTCGAAATTCGCGGTGTACGTCTTGGAGCGTTCCCTGCCCTCGGCGTCCGTCACCTTACTGACGCGCGCTGTTTTGTCGTCGGTCAGTTCGTAGGTGGTGTGCGGCACCGCGGTGATCGCCTTGGACTGGTCGGTGTTGGGCGCGGCCAGCACTGTCTTGGCGGAGTCGGCGTACGACAGGCGTGTGGTCGAGTCACCGGGTGAGCCGGGCGCCTTGTTCTCCTGCGTGATGGCGGTGACACCGACGTTGCCTTGGGTGAAGCGCGTGACAGCGCCTCCGGGGTTGGTCACTGAGACCAACTTGTGGGCGGAGTAGCCGAAGCTGGTGGTGCGGTCGAGTGTGTCCTTGATCGTGGTGAGGTCACCGGTGCCGTCGACGGTGTAGGTGACGGTGCGCTTCTTCCCGTCCGAACCCGTCTGGGTCAACGTCGTGACGCGTCCGTCCGCGGAAGAATAGACAGCCGTCCGCTGACTCTGGGTCCCCTTGGTGGAGACGATCGTGGCGGGCATGCCGCCGTTGTAGGAGAGAGTGGTGTTGTTGCCGTTGCGGTCGGTGATCTTCGTCAGCTTTCCCGCGCTGCTGAAGACCTGCTTCACCTGGGAACCGTGGTCGGTCAGCGTGTAGGTGTCATCGTCGTTCTTCTTCAAGTCAGCCCTGAATCCGCCCGGCGTCGTGAAGCCTGTGCCGTTCTTCACGAAGAGGCCGACAATGCCGCCTTGGCCGTAGTAGGTGACCGAGCCTTCGCCTCGTACCTTCAGGGCAACGTCGTACGGGGTCAGGCGCCAGCCGTAACCGGCCGGGGACTCCGCCGACGTGGCATCCGTACCAATGGCAGCACTGTTGTAGGACAGCCCCAACCCGGTGCTCCCGTTAATGCCGGGCAGAGAGAGATCGTTCGTCGTGATCAGGAGGTTCCCGGAGCCCACATCGACCTGTGCGCCGGCATGATCGGAGACCGCGAAGCTCAGGCGGGTCGCACCGGGGCGAGCGCCGGAGCCGACAGCCGGGCTCACCCTCGTGGACTGCAGCGGGCTGAGGTCCGAGCATGCGTCGTCGATACAGGCTTTGACCTGCCACTGGAACTGTGTGGCGATTCGCATCGCCGGCAGTTTTAGCCGTGCCACCTCGCCTGAACTGACGGTCACTTCCGTACCGTCGGCGAGGTCGTTGACCCCACCAGCAGCATAGGTACCGGCGTAAAACTTCGCCGTCACGCGCCCGCTGCCGGAGGGTGCGGTCACCTTAGCCGTCACGTACGGCGTGACACTGTCCGTTAACGCCACCAGCTGCGACGGCCCATCAGGCGCCGCCGCTACGGCCGGCGTCATCCCCCACGCCGTAACCGCTGCAGCAATCGCTATAGACAGGCCTGCCTGCACCGATCGTCTCCGCATACCGGAGCCATACATACAAACAACCCCCACGATGAGTGAACGCACCGAACTGGTGCGCACACGCATCGTCACCCTCCCCTTTCACTGGAATCTCCCATTCACCACAATAATCACACAAGGTGATCGATGTAACTCAAGGTAGTTATAAGGATTTGAGTTGCACTCGCCGCCGAGATCCCAAAGGGAAGGGGAGGCGGACTTTGGAAACACAGATAGAGTGCACTTGATGGCATATTTATGAAGGTCGAACGCTCTCTCGTGGTCTATGTCATAGGAATGAACTGACCGAGAGGGGGCACACGGGGCCCGCACATTCAGCCCTCTGTCGTCGTTGAACGAGGATTCCGCCATGCCTAGCCTCCACAGCATCCTCATCTTCATGGGCGCCTGGACCATCGCAGCGATCACCTTCGGCATCGCTCTCGGCGCCGCCATCCGCAACAACCAGCGTGGCTCCTGATCATCGCCGTCGGCGATCGCCCTCCCTCGTACGTCTGCGGGAGTTGGCTGGATCGGCCACACCCGGCTGGGAAGCATCGACGGCGTGGCTCATGCACGTGTGTCGCCCAGGTGGGTGGGGGCGTAGGCGCTTTCGTCGGGGTGGCGGGTCAGGCGGGCCGCCACGCGGTCTGGGGGTCCACCCCTGGGCCGGAGGCCGCGGCAGGCGGCGTGCCTGCCACATGGTGCGCGGGTCGAGAACCCGCCGGGTTGTCGAGAGCCGGACCCGCCCCGGTGTCGGAGACCGACCGCCGGGCCGGGCTGCGGCGGGGAAGTCGTCGGCGGCGACGCCGGGAGGCTCGAACCGCCCCCTTTCGCATCACAGCGCGTTATCGGACAATCACGCCACTAGCGGTTTCGGTGAACGGGGAGGGCACCATGGGGGTGTTGTGGAAGCTGGAGCCGGCGACCGCAGCCAAGCACAGGCTGTATCAGCGGTACCTGGACGCGTGGTGGCCGATCCTGCTGCAGACCAATCAGCGCACGGGGTACGCCTTCCCGCGGGTGACGCTGCTGGACGCGTTTGCCGGCCCCGGACGGTACGAGGGCGGGGAACCCGGCTCGCCGGTGTTCATTCTGGACCGGCTGCTGAACCATCACGCGGCTGAGCGGATGAACTTGAGCCGTAGCCGGGTGCATCTGGTGTTCATCGAGCGGGATCCGGCGCGCTACGAGCACCTGGTGTCCGAGTTGGTCGCGGTGTTCGGCCCGCTGGAGGATCTGCCGGTACGGGTGGAGGTGCGGCGTGGTGAGGCCGGGAAGGACAGCCTGCCGGTCCTGACCGAGCTCGGCGCGTGGGGCAATCCGATTCTCGGGATCTTCGACAGCTGGGGCAGCGTGAACGTTCCGCTGGAGGTGATGGCCCGGATCGCCCGCAACCGGTCCAGTGAGGTGATCACGACCTTCGGACCGAACTGGTTCAGCCGTCGCGAGGAGCTGAACGCGGACCTTCTTGACACGGTCTTCGGCGGCCGCGGCTTCTGGATGCCGGCGGCCGAAGAAGCTCGGTCTGACGAACGGTGGCGAGCATGGCTGGGTACCTACCGCAACGCCCTGAAACGGGCCGGGTTCGGCTATCAGCTGCAGTTCCAGCTCGTGCCGCGTACCGGGCAGCCGCTCTATCTAGTCTTCGGCACCGGAAGCGACGCCGGCCTGCGGGCGATGAAGGACGCGATGTGGAAGGTGGATGACCGCGACGGTGAGAGCTTCCGTGATCCGCGCACGCGCGGCAGCGCGGTCACCGGGCAGATCGACCTGTTCCAGATGGAGGAGACCCTCGATCCCGAGCTCGTAGAGCTCGTCACCCAGCGCCTGGCGCGCGGTGACGTCACAGTGGAAGCGGTGGGCCGGTGGCTGCTGACCGAGACCAGCCGCTGGATGTCCACCC
This sequence comes from Streptomyces sp. NPDC005899, assembly GCF_040629645.1. Taxonomy (NCBI): domain Bacteria; kingdom Bacillati; phylum Actinomycetota; class Actinomycetes; order Kitasatosporales; family Streptomycetaceae; genus Streptomyces; species Streptomyces sp. NPDC005899. The sequence goes on from NZ_JBEXWB010000164.1 coordinate 13,453, forward strand.
ACGCCCTCAAGGCGGCCCGGGTAATGCGCCAGGACGGCTCTTTGATCGTCCAGTCCACCGGAAAGCTGACCACTAAGAGTGTGGTGGGTCTGGCGGCCCCTGTGAGGTCCTGACCACCGATCTTCGGCAGCGCGGCTACCGGCTGACGCCTCAGCGCCAGCTCGTCCTGGAGGCCGTCGACACACT
>NZ_JBEXWB010000165.1:0-13409 GCF_040629645.1 Streptomyces sp. NPDC005899
GGCTGAGCGCGCCGCACGCACCGCGGCCCGTCGGCCGGCCGCGGTGCGTCACGGAGAACGGCCGCGGGACCGGCGCCCCGCCACGGCGCCGGCCCCGCGGTCCTGGGGCAGTCAGGTCAGAAGCGCAGCGCCGCCGCGATGCGTCCGTGCTCTGCGAGGGAGTCGTCCGCGCAGAACACGACCTCGCACCCGGTGTCCAGGGCCGCTTCGACCAGCTCGTCCACGATGTCCTCACGGACCCGGTCGTCCGGTGGGGGGTTCGCGGGGTCCACCGGCTCCAGATGCTCGTCCGTGACCTCCACCGTCCGCCGGAAGTGCTCCTCGACCGCGACCAGACCGGCGCGGCGCTCCCGGACGGCGGCCCACACCTCGTCCAGGCCGCCCGCGAAGGACTTGCCGCTGCGGGCGTCGTCGAGCCTCTTGCGCACGGTCGCGGCGCTCTGGGCTCGCCAGTCCTCCAGGGCGGGAGCCAGGAGTCTCAGGAGTTCGGGGGCGCTCGTCTCCGACGTCGTGCCCTTCGCGACCTTGGAGACGGCCGTGCCCGCGCACTCGCCCACCTCCTCCAGCAGGGCGAGCGCCGGCGGCAGTCCGACCAGGAAGAGCGGCCTGGGGTCAGCGGCCAGGGCGGCCCGCAGGGTGCCGTCGACCTTGCGGAAGAAGTGGCGCGTGTCCTCGCTGACGTAGATGCTCGGGGCGTCCCCGCTCCGGGCCTGGCGCTCCGGGTCGAAGTTGACGTGCTGAGGGCTCAGGGGAAAGCCGTGCCCGTCGTCCTCGCGCAGATCGTCGTCGGCCCCCGACCACAGCGTCGCGTGCTCGGCGGACACCCCGAGCACCCAGTACGGTCGCGCCCCGGCCTTGGCGGCGACCAGGTTCCGGGTGAGGTAGCTGTCACTCAGGACCACGCGCTCGGGCACGGTGCGCGGCAGGTACCAGATCTGGTATTCGTCCGCGTCGGCCAGGATGACCAGGCCCTCCAGGGCGCTCCGCTGGTTCACCTCGGCGACGGCACGGTCCATCTGCGCCGTGACGGAGTCCCGCGCCTCGCGGGTGACCCGCTCGTCGGCCTTCAGACGGGTGTTGGCGGCGGCCACCAGATTGCGCAGCCGTGCGGCGTCCTGGACGTTGTCCGGTGCGCGGCGGTGGGTGGGCATCGTCAGGGATAGGGCCGGATAGGGCCGGGTCGCCCGGAGCTTCTGCAGGGTCTCGGCGGTCAGGGCGTCCGTATCCATCGTTACCTCCCGGAGGGCTGGGCTGGAATCGAGATACTGAGCCCGCCCCGGGGGAGGAGCGGGTGACATGACGAGTCAATTCATACAGTGCGGTCATACTATGGGCGAATTGTCCATTCCTGCTGTCGGAGGTGCCCCCATGTCCACGCTCACCGTGTGGAAGTTCCAGTCGGCCGAGGGTGCGGAGAACGTGGAATCGGCGCTCAAGTCCCTGCAGAAGGAGGGCCTGCTCAAGATCCTCGACGCCGCCGTCGTCACGTGGCCGGTGGAGCGCTCCAAGCCGAGGACGAAGCAGTTGATCAACCTGGTGGGCGCCGGTGCCCTGAGCGGCACCTTCTGGGGGATGCTCTTCGGGCTCATCTTCCTGATGCCGCTCCTGGGTGCCGCCATCGGCGCCGCGGCCGGAGCGCTCGGCGGAAGGCTCGCCGACGTGGGCATCGACGACGACTTCATCGCAGAGGTCAAGCAGAAGGTGACACCCGGGACCTCGGCGCTCTTCCTGCTCACCCGGGACGAGGTGCCCAGCCGGATCGGCGAGTCCCTCCCCGGCGGCGGCGCCGAGCTGCTGCACAGCAACCTCGACACGGAGCGTGAGGCCAGGCTCCGTGACATCTTCGGCGACGACGCGGAATGACCCGGGCGAGCGGAGCGGCCCGGGACGGTGCGGCGGCCCGGGACGGTGCGGCGGCTTGGGGCGGTGCGGCGGTCCAGGAAGGGCCCGCCGCCTCCCGCGCGAGGCGGTCGGCGGGGCGGCCCGCGAGGCCGGGGTGACGGCGTCCGACGCCGTCACGGACGTCCTGCGCGGCCTGCACGCGCGGTTCGGCGGCCTGCGTGACGGCCGGCCGGCCTCCTACATCCCGCAGTTGGCGAGCGCCGACCCGGACGACTTCGGGCTGGCGCTCGTCAGCATGGACGGGCACTGCTACAGCGCCGGTGCGGCCGGCACGCCCTTCACCCTGCAGTCCGTCTCGAAACCCTTCGTCTACGCGCTCGCGCTGTCCTCGCTCGGCCTGGACGAGGTGGGCCGCTGGGTGGGTGCCGAGCCGAGCGGTGAGGCGTTCAACGCGATCAGCCTGGAGCCGGGCACGGGGCGGCCGGCCAACGCCATGGTGAACGCCGGGGCCATCGTCACCACGGCCCTGATCGCCGCCACCGGCCGGGCCTCCGCCTTCCGGCGTGTGCTGACCTGTCTGAGCCGGTTCGCGGGCCGGCCGCTCGACGTCGACGAGGAGGTGTACGCCTCCGAGGCCGCGACCGGGGACCGCAACCGGGCGCTCGCCTACCTGCTCCGGTCGGCAGGCGCCCCGCCGGCCGCCGGCCCTCCGCCCGCCGCCGGTGTCCCGCCTGTGGACCCGGTGGCCGCGGTGGACACCTACTTCCGGCAGTGCGCGGTACGGGTCACCGCCGTCGACCTCGCCGTGATGGCCGCCACCCTCGCGCACGGCGGTGTCAACCCGCTGACCGGGGAGGCCGTCGTCTCCGCCGAGGTCGCGGCGCGGGTCCTCGCGGTCATGGCCACCTGCGGCATGTACGACGCGTCCGGGGAGTGGCTGCTGCGCGTCGGCCTGCCCGCCAAGAGCGGGGTCTCCGGCGGGCTGATCGCGGCGGGACCGGCCCGCTTCGGCCTGGCCGCCTACAGCCCGCCGCTGGACGCGGCCGGCACCTCGGTCCGCGGACGCGCGGCACTCGGCGCGCTCTCGGAGGAGCTCGGGCTGCACCTCATGCGCAACCCGGCGCTGCCCGGTTCCACCGTCACGCTGGCCACCACCGCGGACGTCCTGCCCTCGGCTCCGCCGGGCGGCCCGGAACGCGCCCTCCACGCGAGGGTCGGGATCGTCGTCGCCCAGGGCGCGCTCGACTTCACCGCGGCCGAGCGCGTCCTGCACGCCCTGGACAGGTCGGGCCCGGAGCGGACCGGGGCCGTCGTCCTGGACCTGCGTGAGGTGACCGGGGTGGACGCCCTGGCCCTGGCCACGCTGCACGCGGGTCTGGCCCGCCTCGCCGGTGACGGGCGCCGCGCCGCCGTCGTCGATCCGGACGACCGGCTGGGACCACCGGACCTCGTCCGGGAGCGGACCGGCCGGGACCTGCCACGCTTCGGCTCCCGTGCCGAGGCCGTGGAGCGTTGCGCGCAGGCCCTGGCCGGGCCGGACGGACCTGACCGGGCCGCGCGGTCCTAGCGCTGTGACCGCACGGGTTCGACGGTCCGGCTCCGCCGGGTCACCCCGTGCCGCACACGGCGACCCGTCCGCGCCGTACGCGGTCGACGGGCCCGGGCCCGCGACGCCGCGGGCCGGGACCGTCGGTCATGGAGGCGTGCTCACGGGAGGACGATGTCGCGGCCGGGTCCGCCGTCGACGGCGTCCTTTCCGGTGCCACCGAGAACGAGGTCGTCGCCGCCCTCGCCTTCCAGCATGTCGTCGCCGGGGCCGCCGAGGACGGCATCGTCGCCGTCCCCGCCCATGGCGTGGTCGTCGCCGGGGCCGGCGTACACGGTGTCGTCACCGCCGTAGCCCTCGATCATGTCGTCGCCCCGGCCGCCCCACAGCTGCTGGTCCCCGCTGTCACCCATCAGGTGGTCCATGCCGTCGCCGCCGTGCAGGGCGGCGGGTCCCATGACCATGTCGTTGCCCGTGCCGCCCAGCACCGTGCGCGCGGTGTGGGCGTGCAGTTCGTCGTCTCCGGGGCCGCCGTCGACGGTGCCGACCCCGGGGGCGAAGGCGGCGATCGTGTCACCGCCGTCGCCGAGGAAGACGTCGATCCTGTCGGGGCGGGGGCTGTCGGCGGGCAGTTCGCAGACGACTGAGGTGGTGTCCTCGGCCCGTGAGTAGGCACAGTGGTCGCCCGGTTCGAGCGGGACCACGTCGCTGAAGCCGATCCGCTTGATCCCGTCGCTGGTGTACATGGAGAATATGTCGAGGGAGTTGGTCTGCCCTGCGGCGGCGGTGAAGACGATCGACTGAGTTGCCCAGTCGGCTCCGACGCGGGCCTTCGTCCCGGGTGTGGCGGCGACTGCCGGGCCGACGGTGAGACCTGCGGTGAACAAGGCCAGGGCGACTGCGCCGGCGGCGGCTCGGTTTCGGTTCATGGGACCTCGTCTCGGTTGGGTGGCGGTGGACCGACGTGCTCGGCGCGGGGCTGCCGGGGCCGGGCCGACCCGGTCGTGAAGGCAGTCTCCCCTCCTCGTCCGGTTCCGCAAGACCGCGAACTGACGCAGCGTCACAAAAGCCTGAGTCGGACGACGCCTTCGCGAGTGGATCGCCCGAGGATCCGGAGAAGGCGGCTGCCCGGGTGCGGGCGGAGGGCTCGGCCGGGGGAGTCGGCGCAGTGGGGAACCGGCGACGGCCTGGCCGCCACCCGTGCCGCCCGCTCGCCCCGGGGTGGCCTACGGCGTCCCGCGCACCGGTCGGGGCCGTTCCCCGCTTCCGGCCCCGGGTGCGGTTCCGGCTCCCGACCACGGCAGATGCCGCACTCGCCGCCGACGTCTGTAATCAACTCTGTTCGCTTTATTGACAGTTCACTCGGAGGGCGTAGCGTTGGGAGCGCTCCCATAGCAGCTTCACCACTGGAAGGAGTTCCCCCCACATGCGTAAGAAGACCCCGTTAGCCGGGCGTTCGCGGTCGTCCCTCCGCAGGCCCCTCCACACGCTCGTCATGCTGTTCGCCGTCGTCGTCGGCGCACTCGCCTGGTCGACCCCCGCCCAGGCCCACGGCACCATCGTCGGCCCCGCCTCCCGCGCCTACCAGTGCTGGCAGACGTGGGGCAGCAACCACACGAACCCGGCCATGCAGACCCAGGACCCCATGTGCTGGCAGGCCTTCCAGGCCAACCCCGACACCATGTGGAACTGGATGAGCGCGCTCCGCGACGGCCTCGGCGGCCAGTTCCAGGCGAAGACCCCCGACGGGACGCTCTGCAGCAACAACCTCTCCAGGAACGCCAGCCTGAACAAGCCCGGGCAGTGGAAGACCACCACCGTCGGCAACAACTTCTCGGTCCACCTGCGTGACCAGGCCTCCCACGGTGCCGACTACTTCAAGGTCTACGTGAGCAAGCAGGGCTTCGACCCCAAGACCCAGAACCTGGGTTGGGGCAACCTCGACTTCATCACGCAGACCGGCCGCTACGCCCCGGCGCAGGACATCACCTTCCCCGTCCAGACCTCCGGCTACACCGGACACCACGTCCTGTTCGTGATCTGGCAGGCCTCGCACCTCGACCAGGCCTACATGTGGTGCAGCGACGTGAGCTTCGGCTGAGCCGGAAAGCGCCGCCCACGGCCCGGGCTTCCGCCGGGCGTCCGTGATCCGCGGCCCGGCCGACCGAGCCCCGTCGGGGCAGGGGATCCCGTGTGGTCACCCTGCCCCGGCGGGGCTTCCCGCGCTCCCGCCGGCCGCAGCGGTGGCGAGCGCGGGACCACGGTCACCGGGCCGGCTCCTCCTTGCCGCCGGTGCCCGGGCCGGGACGCCGGAGTCTGCTACCAGATGGACTCCACCCATTCCGGGTGGTCGATGAACGGGTTCCGGTTGTGCTGGTACCGGTCGAATATGACGTCGTTGCGGTGCTGTTCGAAGCTGTCCGGCGGGTCCAGCTGGTTCCACTGCTTGAGTACCGAGAGCCGCCCGATGCTGGGTGCCGAGCCGTTGCCGACCCTGTCGTTCGGCTCCAGGTCGGCGAACGCGTCGTCCCCCTCGTACCGCACCGCCATGTAGAGGATCATGCGGGCGACGTCTCCCTTGACCGCGTCGCGCGGTTCGAAGGAGTCGCCGTCGGTGAAGTTGCCGGGCGCCCCCGCCACGGCGCTGCCGCCGTTGTCGAAGTCCTTGTTGCCGCGGACGGCGTTGACCTGGACGTCCGTCGGGCGCAGGTGGTGGATGTCCGTCCCGGGGCCCGTGGCGGTGCCGAAGTCACCGTGCGACTTGGCCCAGACGTGCTCCCGGTTCCAGTCGCCGGTGCCGCCCCCGTTGTCGTTCTCGGACTGCGAGCGCCCGGTGTACAGGAGGATCACGTGCGAGGGGTCGGCCGGGTCCTCGTCGGTGTCCTTCAGGGCGTTCCAGACCTGGCTGTAGGAAAGCTTCGTCTGCTTGCTGATGATGGAGTGCAGCGAGCTCTTGAGGGCGGCGCCCGTCTTGCCCTGGGCGCCCTGGTAGTAGGTGTCGTCCAGGGCGGCGGGCGCCGACGCGAAGGCGGCGGGGGCGGCGGCCGGAGCGGCGGGGGCGGTGCCTGCCAGGCCGGTGAGCAGGCCTGCCGAGGCGATCGTGGCCAATAGCGGACGCGCGTAGAAACGACGGCGACCGGACATGTGGGGTGTCCTCTCCGATGCTCCGGTGGCGGGCCCGCCTCGGAGACGTCTCCGGGGGCGGTGCCGTTCGCCGGACGATGGCTGGTGAGCCGGGAGCCTTCCACACGCGGGGTGCCGGTCGAGTGAACGTTGCGTAGTCATCATGTGCAAGTCAAGTGACGACTGTGCCGCGTCCCCCACGGCATCGGATGCGGTGACACCCGACCGGCGCGAGAATTACCGCAAGGACGAGGAGGAGGCGGTATGAGCGAACAGCCCGAATCCCTATCCGTATCCGAGCCGGATGTCCAGGGGGTCACTCCCGACCGCCTGCTCCACACCGGCGGAAACGATCAGCCCACGGCGGAGGACCTCGTACTGGCCTCCGGCCGCGACCTGACCCCCGGAAACCTGGAGTGGGCGAAGCGCAGGCTGGCCGAGGAGGGCCGGTCGGCCATCGACAAGCGTCTTCCGTGAGCCGTGGGGCGGGGAGTGTGCGAGGCGCCCTCCGCCACTCGGCTAGCCTGAACGCCATATGAACCGTTTGACGACGCCACAGGGCGGATTCGACCTCGCCCGCCACCCGGAGAACCCGCGCGACCAGCTGCGTGCGTGGGACGCCGCCGACGAGTACCTGCTGAGCCGGCTGGCGGGTGAGGAGGACGGCGAACCGGTCGACCTGAGCGGCACCGTGGTGGTGGTCGGCGACCGTTGGGGCGCCCTCGCCACCGCGCTGGCGGCGCACCGGCCCGTGCAGATCACCGACTCCTACCTCGCGCAGCGTGCCACCCTCGCCAACCTGGCCCGCAACGGTGCCGCGCCCGACTCCGCGCGCCTGCTCTCGGTGCGTGACACCCCGCCGGAGCGCGTCGACGTCCTGCTCGTGCGGGTACCGAAGAGCCTGGCCCTGCTGGAGGACCAGCTGCACCGGCTCGCGCCCGCCGTCCACGCGGACACCGTCGTCATCGGCACCGGCATGGTGAAGGAGATCCACACCTCCACCCTCAAGCTCTTCGAACGCATCATCGGGCCGACCCGCACCTCGCTGGCCGTCAAGAAGGCCCGGCTCATCCACTGCACCCCCGACCCGGCGCTGCCCAGGACCCCCAGCCCCTGGCCCTACCGCTACGACCTGCCGGAGGACGTGGGCGCCGTCTCCGGCCGGACCGTCACCAATCACGCCGGCATCTTCTGTGCCGAACGGCTCGACGTCGGCACCCGCTTCTTCCTGAAGCACCTGCCCGCCCGGACGGGCCCCGAGCGCGTGGTCGACCTCGGCTGCGGGAACGGCGTCGTGGGCACCTCCGTGGCGCTCGCCAACCCGGAGGCGTCCGTCACGTTCGTCGACGAGTCGTACCAGGCGGTCGCCTCGGCCGAGGAGACCTTCCGGGCCGGCGCACGGGAGGACGCCGAAGCGGAGTTCCTCGTCGGCGACGCGATGGAGGGGGTGCCCCCCAGGAGCGTGGACCTGGTCCTGTGCAATCCGCCCTTCCACTCCCACCAGGCGGTCACGGACGCGACCGCCAGGAACATGTTCCACGGGGCGAAGACCGCACTCCGGCAGGGCGGCGAGCTGTGGATCGTCGGCAACCGGCACCTCGGCTACCACACACAGCTGCGCCGGATCTTCGGCAACTGCACCACCGTGGCCGGAGACCCGAAGTTCGTGGTCCTCAGGTCCGTCAAGCGCTGACCGACGGCCCGGGGGCGTGCCCGGCGCGGGCCCGGGCCACGTCTCCCGGCGCGGTGCCCACCGGCCGGCTCCCGCAGCGACCGGTGCCGCCGATCGTGGCCCCCCGGGCCCTCCCGTGACACACGCGGTTGCGGTATGCATGTAACCGGTGCCACGCCGTCCGACGACGACGCGCGTTCCGCCGAGCACGGACCCACCGCCGAGCGGAAGGTACGAGCCGATGAGCGAACCGGACCCCGGGCTGTTCGGCCCCTGCTCCGTCACCTGGCAGCTGCACGCCGACCCCATGATGTGGGTCGCCGGCTTACGCGCCCTCTACCTCCAGGCGCTGCACCCCCGTGCCGTCCGCGGTGTGATGGAGAACTCCGACTTCCGCCAGGACGCGTGGGGCCGCCTGATGCGGACGGCCGACTTCGTCGGCACGCTCACCTACGGCACGGTGGAGGCCGCCGGGAAGTACGGCGCCCGGGTCCGCAGGATCCACCGCCTCCTCACGGCCACCGATCCGGCGACCGGCGAGACGTACGCCATCGACGAACCGGGACTGCTGCTCTGGGTCCACTGCGCCGAGATCGACTCCTACCTCCAGGTGGGGTGCCGCTCGGGCCTTCCGATCACCGGAGCCCTCGCCGACCGCTACGTCGACGAGCAGCGCGAGAGCGCACGCCTCGTCGGCCTCGACCCGTCCGGCGTCCCCGGTTCGGCCGCCGCGCTCGCCGCCTTCTTCGCGCGCGTCCGCCCCGAACTCGCCGCCGGGCCGGACGCCGCGGAGGTGGACGACTTCCTGCGCGAGCCCCCGGTCCACGCCCTGCTGACCCCGGCGCGCGCGCTGCTGTGGCGGCGCGTGGCGGCACTCGCCTACGACTCCCTGCCCCCGTACGCCCACGAGCTGTACGGCAGGGCCGCCCCGCCCCCCGAGGCCGTCGACCGCCGCCTGCGCGCGACGGGGACCGCGCTGCGCCGCATCCCCGCGCCCGTGCGGCGCCTGGTGCCGCCCGGCCACATCGCGAAGGCGATGCGACGGCTCGGGCCCGGCAGCGCTCCCGACCCGTACGGACTCCGCGGCCGGGGCGCCATACTGGACGGGCCGGGGAGGGCGCGGCGGTAGGCGACGCGACGGGGGCGACGACAGGCGATGGCGGACACGAGGCTGATCCAGAGCCGGTACCACCTGCTCGATCTGATCGGGCGCGGAGGTATGGGCGAGGTGTGGCGGGCCCGCGACGAGTCCCTGGGCCGGCACGTGGCCGTCAAGTGCCTCAAACCGGTGGGTCCCCAGCACGACAAGGCATTCACCCGTGTCCTGCGCGAACGCTTCCGCCGCGAGGCGCGGGTGGCGGCCGCGCTCCAGCACCGGGGCGTCACCGTCGTCCACGACTTCGGCGAGTCCGACGGCGTCCTGTACCTCGTCATGGAACTGCTGGAAGGGCGCAACCTCAGTCAGCTCCTCGAGGACAACGAGCAGCACCCCCTGCCGGTCCCGGACGTCGTCGACATCGCCGAACAGGTCGCCGACGCACTCGGCTACACCCACCGGCAGGGCATCGTGCACCGCGACCTCAAGCCCGCCAACATCATGCGCCTCGGCGACGGCACCGTGAAGATCTGCGACTTCGGTATCGCCAGGCTCGGCCACGACGCCGGCTTCACCTCGCGCCTCACCGGCACCGGTATCGCCATGGGCACCCCGCACTACATGTCCCCCGAGCAGATCAGCGGCGGGGACGTCGACCACCGGAGCGACCTGTACTCCCTGGGGTGCGTCCTCTACGAGATAGCCACGGGCGTTCCCCCGTTCGACCTGGACGACGCCTGGTCCGTTCTCGTAGGGCACCGCGACACGCCGCCCGAACCGCTGCGCACCCACCGCGCGGAGCTTCCTTCGTTCTTCGAGCGGCTCGTCCTGGACCTGCTGGCCAAGGCGCCGGGGGAGCGGCCGGCCGACGCCGGCGACCTGCGGCAGCGCATCGCGCTCGGCCGTACCGGCGAGCAGCCCGCGCTCCCCGAGGCGGGGTGGACACGGCTCGCCGCTCCCGTCCCGCGCCCCGGTGGCGCGCAGCCGCCGCTGCCCGCATGGACCCGCGACATGACGACGGGTCTCAAGGCGACCGGCACGGTCCGTCCCGCGGTGCCGGGCACCGGCCACGCGGCCGAGCTGACCGGCGCGTGGACGAGCGGGACCGGGCTGCCGCTCCTCACCGGCGGGCCGCCCGCCGCCGCACCGCCGAGCCCCGGCACGCCGTCCGCCGAACGCGCCACGTCGTCACCCGAGTTGCTCTCCACGCTGGCCGACCGGCACAGCGCGGGTCTGAACCTGGCGCGCCTCGGGCACTGGGAGGAGGCCGGCGAGGTCCACCGCACGGTCGCCTCGTCGCGCGAAAGGGCACTCGGCCCCGACCACCCCGACACCCTCGCCAGCCGCTACGAGGTCGCCTTCACCCTCAGCCGGACCGGGCGTACCGCCGACGCGCTCCGCGAGTTCGGCCGGGTCGCCGACGGCCGCGAGCGCACCCTGGGCCCCGACCACCCCGACACCCTCGCGGCCCGCCAGGAGACGGCGTACGTCCTCGGCCGGCTCGGCCGGCACTTCGAGGCCCACCAGGTGTACGCCGCCGTCCTCGCCTCCCGGATGCGCTCCATGGGCCCCGACCACCCCGACACCCTGCGCTGCCGCCACAACCTGGCGTTCAACCTCAGCCGGCTGGGACGCCTGGAGGACTCGTACGCCATGGCCCGCGAGGTGGCGGAGGCCAGGGGCCGGCTGCTCGGCGAGAAGCACCCGGACACGCTGGTCACCCGGTACGAGGTGGCGTACACGCTCGGCCGGATGGGACGCTGGGCCGAGGCGCTGCGGGCCTACCGCGAGGTCGCACAGGCGCGCGCCCTGGCGCTCGGCCCGGACCACCCCGACACCCTGGCCGCCCGCTACGAGGTCGGCATCAGCCTCGGCCGGCTGGGCCGCGGCGCCGAGGCGCTCGAGCTGTACCGCTCGCTCGTCGAGGACCGCACCCGCCTCCAAGGGCCCACCCACACCGAGACCCTGCGGGCCCGGCACGGCCTCGGCGTCAACCTCGGGCGGATGGCACGCTGGGAGGAGGCGCTCGCAGAGGCCCGCGAGGTGTGCGCGATCCGGGAGCGCGTCCTCGGCCCCGACCACCCCGACACGCTCGTCAGCCGCCGCGAGGTGGCCGTGGGCCTGGGCTGGCTGGGCCGCTGGGCCGAAGCACTCGCCGACTACCGGCGGGTCGCCGAGGCCCGGGAACGGACCCTGGGCGCCGGCCACCCCGACACCCTGGCGGGCCGCAACGACGAGGCCTACTGCCTGGAGCGGCTCGGCCGCGGCACCGAGGCCGCCGACCTCTACCGGCGGGTCGCGGATCTGCGCGGCCGGAGCGGGACGCCGGAGGCCTGAGCCTGCCTCAGGCCCCGGGGCCACCGGCTTGGTGGAGGCCGCGCAGCAGCGCGATCCCGGCTCCGTGGCGCAGTGGGGCCTGGTTCACCCACCGAGGGCGGGGAGGAGTCGGCGGACGGGTCAGCACCCTCTGGGTCAGCACCCTCCCACATCCGCCACCGCGGCGCGCACCGCTGTCCGGCCGGCCGTGCCGTTCCCGCCTCCTGGCCACGCGCGACCGTCCCGTGCTACCAAGAGGCATGTCCGCAGACGCGTCGCACGCGCCCGGCCGGCCCGCCCACGGCTGCTACGACGCCGTCGTCGTCGGGGGCGGCCACAACGGGCTGGTCGCCGCCGCCTATCTCGCCCGCGCCGGGCAGTCCGTCCTCGTCCTGGAGCGGCTCGCCAGGACCGGCGGAGCCGCCGTGTCCACCTCGCCCTTCCCCGGGGTGGCCGCGCGGCTCTCCCGCTACTCGTACCTCGTCTCCCTGCTCCCGGACAAGATCGTCGGCGATCTCGCCCTCGACTTCGCCGTACGTCCGCGCACCGTCTCCTCCTACACCCCGGCCGTGCGCGGCGGGCGGCCGACCGGACTGCTCGTCGGCGGGGACCAGGAGGCGACCCGGGCGTCCTTCGCCGCGCTCACCGGCGGCGACCGCGAATACCGGGCGTGGCAGCGCTTCTACGGCCGGACCCGGCGGCTCGCCGCACGCGTCTTCCCCACCCTCACCGAACCGCTGCCGGACCGCGCCTCCCTGCGGGCACGGATCGATGACGCCGACGCCTGGCGCATGTTCTTCGAGGAGCCCGTCGGCGTCGCGATCGAGGAGGCCTTCGCCGACGACCTCGTCCGCGGCGTCGTCCTGACCGACGCGCTGATCGGCACGTTCGCCGACGCCCACGACCCGTCACTGCTCCAGAACCGCTGCTTCCTGTACCACGTGATCGGCGGCGGTACGGGGGACTGGAACGTCCCGGTCGGTGGCATGGGCGCGCTCACCGACGCGCTGGCGGCGGCCGCCCGGGCGGCGGGCGCCGAGATCCGTGTCCGCCACGAGGCCACCCGTATCGAGACGGACGGGGTACGGGCCGAGGTCACCGTTCGGTCGGACGGGGCGGAACACGTCGTGGCGGCCCGCCGCGTCCTGGTCAACGCGTCGCCGCAGGTGCTCGCCGCGCTCCTCGGGGAGCAGCCGCCCGCTCCGGCCGAGGGCGCCCAGCTGAAGGTGAACATGCTGCTCACCCGGCTGCCCCGGCTGCGTGACCGGTCGGTGGCCCCGCGCACCGCCTTCGCCGGTACGTTCCACATCGCCGAGGGCTACGACCGGCTCGCCGAGGCGTACCGGGAGGCGGCGGCGGGCCGGCTGCCCGCCACCCCGCCCTCCGAGATCTACTGCCACTCGCTGACCGACCCCTCGATCCTCGGTCCCGTCCCGGCCGCCCGCGGGTACCAGACCCTGACCCTGTTCGGCCTGCACACGCCCGCCCGGCTGTTCACCGCGGACAACGCGGCGACGCGCGACGAACTCCTGACGGCCACGCTGGCCGCACTCGACGCACACCTGGACGAGCCGGTGACCGCCTGCCTGGCACGTGACGAGAACGGCGAGCCCTGCATCGAGGCGAAGAGCCCGCTGGACCTCGCGCACGATCTGCGGCTGCCCGGCGGTCACATCTTCCACGGGGACCTCGCCTTCCCGTACGCCACGGAGTCCACCGGCCGCTGGGGCGTGGAGACGGCGCACGCCAACGTCCTGCTGTGCGGGGCGGGCGCGGTCCGCGGCGGCGGCGTCAGCGGGGTGCCGGGCCACAAC
>NZ_JBEXWB010000166.1:0-13374 GCF_040629645.1 Streptomyces sp. NPDC005899
GCCGGGACGGCGGCCGGGCGCCGCGGACCGCCCGGGACGGGGTGCCCCGCCATGGAGGGGTCCGGCGCGTGACTACGATGGGCCAGCCGGTGGCCGACAGGGCCGCGCGGCCCCACCGAACCCCGGGAAGGCCATGCTGAACAAGTACGCGCGTGCATTTTTTACGCGTGTCCTCACACCGTTCGCCGCTCTGCTGCTCCGTCTCGGGGTCAGCCCCGACGCGGTCACGCTCGTCGGCACGGCCGGAGTGATGGCCGGTGCGCTGGTCTTCTTCCCGATGGGGGAGTTCTTCTGGGGCACGATCGTCATCACCGTCTTCGTCTTCTCGGACCTGGTCGACGGCAACATGGCCCGGCAGGCGGGGATCTCCAGCCGGTGGGGCGCGTTCCTCGACTCGACGCTCGACCGGGTGGCGGACGGGGCGATCTTCGCCGGGTTCGCCCTCTGGTACGCGGGCGACGGTGACGACAACACGCTGTGCGCGGTCGCGATCTTCTGCCTGGCCAGCGGCCAGGTGGTCTCGTACACGAAGGCCCGCGGTGAGTCGATCGGTCTGCCCGTCGCGGTGAACGGGCTGGTGGAGCGTGCCGAGCGGCTCGTGATCTCGCTGGTCGCGGCCGGTCTCGCCGGACTGCACGGCTTCGGTGTGCCCGGCATCCAGGTGCTGCTGCCGATCGCGCTGTGGATCGTCGCCGCGGGCAGCCTGGTGACGCTGATCCAGCGGGTGGTGACGGTGCGCAGGGAGTCGGCCGAGGCCGACGCCACGGCAGCCGCCACCGGCGGGACGGCGGGACAGGGGAGCGGGACCGCCCAGTGAGCGGCACGGGATCCGATATCAGGGAGCGGCTGACCGACGGGCTCTACGGGCTCGGCTGGGGCGCCGTGAAGAGACTTCCCGAACCGGTGGCCACGCGCCTCTTCCGCACCCTGGCCGACCAGGTGTGGAAGCGCCGGGGCACCTCGGTGCTGCGCCTGGAGTCCAACCTCGCCCGGGTGGTGCCCGACGCGGACCCCGCCCGCCTCGCCGCCCTCTCCAGGGCCGGCATGCGCTCGTACATGCGCTACTGGTCGGAGTCCTTCCGGCTGCCCGCCTGGAGTCCGCAGCGGATCAGGACCTCGGTGGACGTCCAGGACCTCCACCGGCTCACGGAGGGCCTGGACGCGGGCCGGGGCGTCGTCCTCGCGCTGCCGCACCTGGGCAACTGGGACCTGGCGGGCGCCTGGGTCACCACGGAGCTCGGGGTGCCGTTCACCACGGTCGCCGAACGGCTCAAGCCGGAGAGCCTGTACGACCGGTTCGTGGCCTACCGGGAGGGCCTGGGCATGGAGGTCCTGCCGCACAGCGGGGGAGCCGCCTTCGGGACCCTGGCGAGGCGGCTGCGCTCCGGCGGCCTGGTGTGCCTCGTGGCCGACCGGGACCTCTCCGCCTCCGGCGTCGAGGTCTCCTTCTTCGGCGACACCGCGCGGATGCCCACGGGACCCGCGCTGCTGGCCCTGCAGACCGGGGCGCTCCTGCTGCCCGCGACCCTCTGGTACGACGGCACCCCGGTGATGCGGGCCCGGGTCCACCCACCCGTCACGCCACCGGGGACAGGTGACCGCGCCGAGAAGGCGTCCGCCATGACACAGGCGCTGGCCGACGCCTTCGCCACCGGGATCGCCGAGCATCCGGAGGACTGGCACATGCTGCAGCGACTCTGGCTCTCCGACCTGGAACCCCGGGAAGGGACCCCGTGAAGATCGGCATCGTCTGCCCGTACTCCTGGGACGTCCCGGGAGGCGTGCAGTTCCACATCCGCGACCTGGCGGAACACCTGATCCGGCTGGGACACCACGTCTCGGTGCTGGCGCCCGCCGACGACGAGACGCCCCTGCCCCCGTACGTCGTCTCCGCCGGCCGGGCCGTGCCCGTCCCGTACAACGGCTCCGTCGCCCGGCTGAACTTCGGCTTCCTCTCCGCCGCGCGGGTGCGCCGCTGGCTGCACGACGGCAGGTTCGACGTCATCCACATCCACGAGCCGACCTCGCCCTCCCTGGGGCTGCTCGCCTGCTGGGCGGCGCAGGGGCCGATCGTGGCCACGTTCCACACGTCCAACCCGCGCTCCCGGGCCATGATCGCCGCCTACCCGATCCTCCAGCCCGCCCTGGAGAAGATCAGTGCGCGCATCGCGGTCAGCGAGTACGCCCGCCGCACCCTGGTCGAGCACCTCGGCGGGGACGCCGTGGTCATCCCCAACGGCGTGGACGTCGGCTTCTTCGCCGGGGCCGAGCCCAAGGCCGAATGGCAGGGTGGCACGCTCGGGTTCATAGGGCGCATCGACGAACCGCGCAAGGGGCTGCCCGTCCTGATGAAGGCGCTGCCCGCGATCCTCGCCGCCCGGCCGGGGACCCGGCTCCTCGTCGCGGGCCGGGGTGACGAGGAGGAGGCGGTGGCTTCGCTCCCCGAGGAGACGCGCTCGCGCGTCGAGTTCCTCGGCATGGTCAGCGACGAGGACAAGGCGCGGCTGCTGCGCAGCGTGGACGTCTACGTCGCGCCGAACACCGGCGGTGAGAGTTTCGGCATCATCCTGGTCGAGGCGCTGTCGGCGGGCGCGCCCGTCCTCGCCAGCGACCTGGACGCCTTCGCGCAGGTCCTCGACCAGGGAGCCGCCGGCGACCTCTTCGCCAACGAGGACGCGGACGCCCTCGCCTCGGCGGCGATCAGGCTGCTCGGCGATCCGGAGCGGCGGGCGGGGCTGCGGCGGCGCGGCAGCGCGCACGTACGGCGCTTCGACTGGTCCACGGTGGGGGCGGACATCCTCGCGGTGTACGAGACGGTCGCGGACGGGGCGGCGGCGGTGGACACGGACGAACGTACGGGGCTGCGCGCGCGCTTCGGGCTCGCTGCCCGGGACTGAGGGCGCGGGTTCCGGGGGCGGCTGCTCGGCCGGGGGCGGGTTCCGGGGGCGGTCGGCCTGGAACGGGTGCGGGTTCTGTCCTCAAGCGCCGGACGGGCTTGGTGGGCGCGGGTGGGCGTGTGGTTCGTCCGGGGCCGGTGGCCTGGGTCGGTGGGTGGGGTCCGGGGGCCCTCCGGAGTGTCTCCTCGGGCGGCGAACGTTTCCGGTTTCACGTGGGGGTGGCCCGGACTGTGTTCGCCGCCCTGCGGGGACCCTCCTGCACGCCCCCGAACCGGCCGTCGGGCGCCTGCGGGGGTTCTTCGCGTTGGCCTCGTGGTGGTTTTCGCGGGGGCGGGGGTCTCCGCGCCCGCCCTGGGGTGGCGCCGACCGGGGACCGGCTGGTGTTGCCTGGCCGTCCGCCATCCCGGCGCCCGGCCCGCGAGGCACGGTGACGGCAACGGCAGGTGTCCGGCGGGGGGTCGGCGGGCGGGGGCGACCGGCCCCGGGGTGCGTGGCCTGGGCTTCCCGCGCCGCCGGTAGCCTCGGCGCGTGATCGAAACCTTCATCTGGATCGCCGTCGCGCTCTTCGTGATCGGCCTGTACCTCAGCTGGACCGCCGGGCGGCTGGACCGGCTCCACTCCCGTATGGACGCGGCCCGCGCGGCCCTGGACGCACAGCTGCTGCGCCGCGCCTCGGTGACCCAGGAACTGGCCACGTCCGGTCTCCTGGACCCGGCCGCGTCCATCGTGCTGTACGAGGCCGCGCACGCCGCCCGGCAGGCCGAGGAGGAGCAGCGTGAGGTGGCCGAGAGCGAGCTGAGCACCGCCCTGCGGGCCGTGTTCGGTGAGGCGGCCCAGGTCGAGGCGGTCAAGGAGGTCCCCGGCGGGGAGGAGGCGGCGCGGGAACTGGCCGCGGCCGTACGCCGGGTGCCGATGGCACGGCGCTTCCACAACGACGCCGTGCGGGCCGCGCGGGCGCTGCGCAGGCACCGGACGGTGCGGCTGTTCCGGCTCGCCGGGCACGCGCCGTTCCCGCTCGCCTTCGAGATGGACGACGAGCCGCCGGTCGCGCTCGCGGACCGGCCCGGTAGCTGAGCGGGCGGGGCCGAGCGGTCCACAGGATGTCCATTGGCCCTTGCAGTGGACCGGTCGCCGGGCGTTTGCTCGGGGCTGCTGTATTCCGTTCTTTTTCACCCCAGTGAGGTCGATCCGTGTCCACGCTCCCCCGTACCCCGCAGTCCACCGAGGCCCCGGCCACCGGCACCGCCCGCGTCAAGCGCGGCATGGCCGAGCAGCTCAAGGGCGGCGTGATCATGGACGTCGTCAACGCCGAGCAGGCGAAGATCGCCGAGGACGCGGGCGCCGTGGCCGTCATGGCGCTGGAGCGGGTGCCGGCCGACATCCGCAAGGACGGTGGCGTGGCCCGGATGTCGGACCCCAACATGATCGAGGAGATCATCGAGGCCGTCTCCATCCCCGTCATGGCCAAGTCCCGCATCGGCCACTTCGTCGAGGCCCAGGTGCTTCAGTCCCTCGGTGTCGACTACATCGACGAGTCCGAGGTGCTCACCCCGGCCGACGAGGTCAACCACAGCGACAAGTTCGCCTTCACCACGCCGTTCGTCTGCGGCGCCACCAACCTGGGCGAGGCGCTGCGCCGCATCGCCGAGGGTGCCGCGATGATCCGCTCGAAGGGCGAGGCCGGAACCGGCAACGTCGTCGAGGCCGTCCGCCACCTGCGTCAGATCAAGAACGAGATCGCCCGGCTGCGCGGCTACGACAACAACGAGCTCTACGCCGCGGCGAAGGACCTCCGGGCCCCGTACGAGCTGGTCAAGGAGGTCGCCGAGCTCGGCAAGCTGCCCGTCGTCCTCTTCTCGGCCGGTGGCGTGGCCACTCCGGCCGACGCGGCCCTGATGCGCCAGCTCGGCGCCGAGGGCGTCTTCGTGGGGTCCGGCATCTTCAAGTCGGGCGACCCGGCCAAGCGCGCCGCCGCCATCGTGAAGGCCACCACCTTCTACGACGACCCGAAGATCATCGCGGACGCCTCCCGCAACCTGGGCGAGGCCATGGTCGGCATCAACTGCGACACCCTGCCCGAGACCGAGCGCTACGCCAACCGCGGCTGGTAAGCACCGATGACCGACACCCCTGTCATCGGAGTCCTGGCACTCCAGGGCGACGTACGGGAGCACCTGATCGCCCTGGCCTCGGCGGACGCCCTGGCCAGGCCGGTCAGGCGGCCCGAGGAACTCGCCGAGGTCGACGGGCTCGTCATACCCGGCGGTGAGTCCACCGCGATGTCCAAGCTGGCCGTCCTGTTCGGCATGCTGGAGCCCCTGCGCGAGCGGGTGGCCTCGGGGATGCCGGTCTACGGCACCTGCGCCGGCATGATCATGCTCGCCGACAAGATCCTCGACCCGCGCTCCGGCCAGGAGACGGTCGGCGGCATCGACATGATCGTGCGCCGTAACGCCTTCGGGCGGCAGAACGAGTCCTTCGAGGCGGCCGTCGACGTCGCCGGCGTGCCCGGCGGACCCGTCGAGGGCGTCTTCATCCGGGCCCCCTGGGTCGAGTCGGTCGGCGCCCGCGCGGAGGTCGTGGCCGTGCACGGCGGGCACATCGTGGCCGTGCGCCAGGGCAACGCCCTCGCCACGTCGTTCCACCCGGAGCTGACCGGGGACCACCGGGTGCACGCGCTCTTCACCGACATGGTGCGCGCCGTGGGCTGATGCGATCCCGGTAGGATCTCTCGGGTTCGGATCGGTTTTGGTGACGCGAAGGAGAAGGCAGATGTCCGGCCACTCTAAATGGGCTACGACGAAGCACAAGAAGGCCGTGATCGACGCCAAGCGCGGCAAGCTCTTCGCGAAGATGATCAAGAACATCGAGGTCGCGGCCCGCACGGGCGGCGCCGACGTGTCCGGCAACCCGACCCTCTTCGACGCCATCCAGAAGGCCAAGAAGAGTTCGGTCCCGAACAAGAACATCGACTCGGCGGTCAAGCGCGGTGCCGGCCTCGAAGCCGGCGGCGCCGACTACGAGACGATCATGTACGAGGGTTACGGCCCGAACGGTGTCGCGGTGCTCATCGAGTGCCTCACCGACAACCGCAACCGCGCCGCCTCCGACGTGCGGGTCGCCATGACGCGCAACGGTGGTTCGATGGCGGACCCGGGCTCGGTCTCGTACCTGTTCAACCGCAAGGGCGTCGTGATCGTGCCCAAGGGCGAGCTGGGTGAGGACGACGTCCTGGGAGCGGTGCTCGACGCCGGCGCCGAGGAGGTCAACGACCTCGGTGACACCTTCGAGGTGCTCAGCGAGGCCACCGACATGGTCGCGGTCCGCACCGCGCTGCAGGACGCCGGCATCGACTACGACTCGGCCGAGGCCAACTTCGTCCCGACCATGCAGGTCGAGCTCGACGAAGAGGGCGCCCGCAAGATCTTCAAGCTGATCGACGCGCTCGAGGACAGCGACGACGTGCAGAACGTCTTCGCCAACTTCGACGTCTCCGACGAGGTCATGGAGAAGGTCGACGCCTGAGGACGGCGCTGTCCGCGACGGGCCGACGGGACACACCCCCGTCGGCCCGTCGCATTGTCGGTGGCAGCCGATAGCCTGCGGGAACAGATGACCGAGCGGCGGAGGGGGCCCCGACATGCGGGTGCTGGGCGTGGACCCGGGGCTGACCCGGTGCGGTGTCGGAGTCGTCGAGGGGGTCGCCGGCCGCCCACTGACGATGGCCGGCGTCGGCGTGGTGCGCACGCCCCCGGACGCCGAACTCGGCCACCGGCTGGTCGCCATCGAGGCGGGCATCGAGCGGTGGCTCGACGAGTACCGCCCCGAGTTCGTCGCCGTGGAGCGCGTGTTCAGCCAGCACAACGTCCGTACGGTGATGGGCACCGCCCAGGCCAGCGCGGTCGCCATGCTGTGCGCCTCGCGCCGCGGCATCCCGGTCGCCCTGCACACGCCCAGCGAGGTCAAGGCGGCCGTCACCGGGTCCGGCCGTGCCGACAAGGCCCAGGTCGGTGCCATGGTGACGCGGCTGCTCAGGCTCGACGCGCCCCCGAAGCCCGCGGACGCCGCCGACGCCCTCGCCCTCGCCATCTGCCACATCTGGCGCGCACCCGCGCAGAACCGACTGCAGCAGGCCGTCGCCGCACACCGCACGCTGAAAGGCCGTACCGCATGATCGCCTTCGTCTCCGGCCCGGTGGCCGCCCTCGCTCCGACCACGGCCGTGATCGAGGTCGGCGGCATCGGCATGGCCGTCCAGTGCGCTCCCGCGACGCTCGCCGGACTGCGGATCGGCCAGGAGGCCCGGCTGGCCACCTCCCTCGTCGTGCGGGAGGACTCCCTCACCCTGTACGGCTTCGCCGACGACGACGAGCGGCAGGTCTTCGAGCTCCTCCAGACCGCCAGTGGCGTCGGCCCCCGGCTCGCCCAGGCCATGCTCGCCACCCACAGCCCGGACGCGCTGCGCATCGCCGTCGCAACCGGCGACGAGAAGGCGCTCACCGCGGTGTCCGGCATCGGGAAGAAGGGCGCGCAGAAGCTCCTGCTGGAGCTCAAGGACCGGCTGGGCGAGCCCGTCGGCGCGCACATCGGCCAGCAGGGCGCCCCCGCCCTCGGCTCCTCCTGGCGCGACCAGCTGCAGGCCGCGCTGATCGGCCTCGGCTACGCCACCCGGGAGGCCGACGAGGCCGTGAACGCCGTGGCGCCGCAGGCCGAGGCGGCGATCGCCGAGGGAGGCCGGGCCCCCGTGCCGCAGTTGCTGCGGGCCGCCCTGCAGACGCTCAACCGCGCACGCTGACCGCAGGGGCCCGGCGCCCCGCACGCCGGCCGGTACACGCACGGCCCGGCACCGAACCACCCGAGGCGGGACTGACGAGATGAACTGGGACGAGACCGGAACCGACACCGGCGACCTCGCGGACGAGCGGCTGGAGGACCGGCTGGTCGCCGCCGGCGCGGACGGCGAGGACACCGCGGTCGAGGCCGCGCTGCGCCCGAAGGACCTCGACGAGTTCGTCGGCCAGGAGAAGGTGCGAGAGCAGCTCGACCTGGTCCTCAGGGCCGCCCGGGCCCGTGGCGCGACGGCGGACCACGTCCTGCTCTCGGGCGCCCCCGGCCTCGGCAAGACCACCCTGTCCATGATCATCGCCGCCGAGATGAACGCCCCCATCCGGATCACCTCCGGCCCCGCCATCCAGCACGCCGGCGACCTCGCCGCGATCCTCTCCTCGCTCCAGGAGGGCGAGGTCCTCTTCCTCGACGAGATCCACCGCATGTCGCGGCCCGCCGAGGAGATGCTCTACATGGCCATGGAGGACTTCCGGGTCGACGTCATCGTCGGCAAGGGGCCCGGCGCCACGGCCATCCCGCTGGAACTGCCTCCGTTCACCCTCGTGGGCGCCACCACCCGGGCCGGACTCCTGCCGCCCCCGCTGCGGGACCGCTTCGGCTTCACCGGGCACATGGAGTTCTACGAGCCCCCGGAGCTCGAGCGCGTCATCCACCGCTCCGCCGGCCTCCTCGACGTCGCCATAGACGCGGCGGGAGCGGCCGAGATCGCCGGCCGCTCCCGCGGCACGCCCCGGATCGCCAACCGGCTGCTGCGCCGCGTCCGGGACTACGCCCAGGTCAAGGCCGACGGCAGGATCGACCGGGAGGTCGCGGCCGCGGCCCTGCGGGTGTACGAGGTCGACGCCCGCGGGCTGGACCGCCTGGACCGCGCCGTGCTCGGTGCCCTGCTGAAACTGTTCGGCGGCGGACCCGTCGGCCTGTCCACCCTCGCGGTCGCGGTGGGGGAGGAGCGCGAGACGGTCGAGGAGGTCGCCGAGCCCTTCCTCGTCCGCGAAGGGCTGCTCGCCCGCACCCCGCGCGGCCGGGTCGCCACCCCCGCGGCGTGGGCCCACCTCGGGCTCGTGGCGCCGCAGCACGGCGCAAAGGGACAACAGGGCCTGTTCGGGGCGTGATGCGTCACAGGTTTTCCCCGAGGGGGAACCACGGTGCCATGCTGGGCGTTGTTCCAATGATGCGGACTCGCTTAGACTCCGCCGATGCCGCCCGTACAGGTCGGTGTACCCACCCCCGTAGATCAGGCCGTCTGTCAGCGCGGTCGTGCGAAGGAAGTTCCGTCCCGTGAGTCTCGTGACCCTCCTCCCCTTCATCGTGCTCATCGGGGCCATGTTCCTGATGACCCGGTCCGCCAAGAAGAAGCAGCAGGCGGCTGCGCAGATGCGCAACGACATGCAGCCCGGCACCGGCGTCAGGACGATCGGGGGCATGTACGCCACCGTCAAGGAGATCCTGGACGACACGGTCGTCCTCGAGGTCGCGCCCGGCGTCCACGCCGTCTACGCCAAGAACTCCATCGGCGCCGTCCTGGACGACGCGGAGTACAACCGCATCGTCCACGGCGACGACGACCACGAGGTCGACGGAGCGGTCGTGCCGGACGACGCCTCCTCGCTCACCGCCGAGCCGGCGGACGGGAAGGACGACGCGGACGAGGCGAGGACGGACCTGACCAAGAAGGCCGAGATCGACCTCGCCGCGCCGAAGGACTCCGAGAAGAAGGACGCCAAGGCCGACGACGAGGGCGACGCGAAGTAGCTCCACGATCCCGGGACGCCGGACGCCTGCGGGTGTCCGGCGTCTCTCGGGCCGTGGGGCCTTCTGCGGGGTCGGGTCCCCACAACACTTAGCGGCCGCTCGGGCGCGTACCCGGCGCGGGGCGGTTGGACAGGGAGAAACGAAAAGGTGGCAGCACCGAAGAAGGGCCGGGGATCAACCGGTGGACAGGGCAAGCCGGGCCGTGCCCTGGCTCTGATCCTCATCGCCATGGTCGCGCTCACCGGCGGGATGTTCCTGTCCGGTCACACCACGCCCCGGCTTGGTATCGACCTGGCGGGCGGCACCTCGATCACGCTCAAGGCGAAGAGCCAGCCGGGCAAGCCCGACGCGATCAACGAGACCAACATGAACACCGCGGTCAGCATCATCGAACGCCGTGTCAACGGTCTGGGCGTGTCCGAGGCCGAGGTCCAGACCCAGGGCAAGTCGAACATCATCGTCAACATCCCCAAGGGGACGAACTCGAAGCAGGCACGGGAACAGGTCGGAACGACCGCCCAGCTCTACTTCCGCCCCGTGCTCACCGTCGCCGGGGGCGAACCCACGCCCACCGGTTCGGCGAGCCCGTCCCCGAGCGGTACCGGGAAGCCGAGCGCCACGCCCAGTGCGAAGGCGAGCGACCCGGAGACCGCCTCCGACGGCAAGGGCACGCCCGCGGCCAGCGCCACCACCCAGGGCCGCGCCGTCACCGGCGCCCTGAAGAAGGACCCGACGCCCGGCGCGAGCGCCTCCGGGAAGCCGGCGGACACCCCCCCTGCCGCCAGTGGCACGCCCGATCCGGCCACCGCCGCGCTGGAGAAGAAGTTCACCGCGCTGGACTGCCGTGACGCGGCCGCCCGCGCCAAGGCCGGCGACGCCGTCAAGCCCGAGGACCCCACGGTCGCGTGCAGCTCCGAGGGCGACGCCAAGTACCTCCTCGGCCCGGCCGAGGTCTCCGGCACGGACGTCGACGACGCCAAGGCCCAGTTCGACCAGCAGCGCGGCATCTGGCTCGTCTCGATGGAGTTCACCGACAAGGGCTCCAAGAAGTTCCAGACGATCACCAAGAAGCTGTCCGCCCAGCAGTCGCCGCAGAACCAGTTCGCGATCTCCCTCGACGGTGAGGTCGTCTCGGCCCCCCAGGTGAACGAGACGCTCAGCGGCAGCGCCGAGATCTCCGGCAGCTTCACCCAGCAGTCCGCCGAGGACCTGGCCAACGTCCTGTCCTACGGTGCGCTCCCGCTCTCCTTCACCGAGGACACGGTCACCACCGTCACCGCCGCGCTCGGTGGCGAGCAGCTCAAGGCCGGCCTCATCGCCGGTGCCATCGGGCTGGCCCTCGTCGTGATCTACCTGGTGGCCTACTACCGAGGCCTGGCGGTCATCGCGCTCCTGAGCCTCCTGGCCTCCGGCATCCTGACCTACACGATCATGGCGCTCCTCGGCCCGGCCATCGGCTTCGCGCTCAACCTGCCCGCCGTGTGCGGTGCCATCGTGGCGATCGGCATCACGGCGGACTCGTTCATCGTCTACTTCGAACGCATCCGGGACGAGATCCGGGAAGGCCGTACGCTCCGTCCGGCCGTCGAGCGGGCCTGGCCCAGGGCCCGGCGCACCATCCTCGTCTCCGACTTCGTGTCGTTCCTCGCCGCCGCGGTGCTCTTCCTCGTCACGGTCGGCAAGGTCCAGGGCTTCGCGTTCACGCTCGGTCTCACGACCCTGCTCGACGTGGTCGTGGTGTTCCTCTTCACCAAGCCGGTCATGACGCTCATGGCCCGCACGAAGTTCTTCGCCGACGGCAACTCCTGGTCCGGTCTGGACCCGAAGCGGCTGGGCGCGAAGCCTCCGCTGCGCCGTACACGCCGTGTCAACGCCCGCACCGACCACCCGAAGGAGGCCTGAGATGTCGCGACTCGGCAATCTCGGCGCCCGGCTCTACCGAGGCGAGGTCGGCTACGACTTCATCGGCAAGCGCAAGATCTGGTACGGCGTCTCGATCCTGATCACCATCACGGCCATCGTCGGCCTGGCGGTCAGCGGCCTGAACATGGGCATCGAGTTCAAGGGCGGGGCGGTCTTCACGACCGACAGCAAGGCGAAGGTCTCGGTCTCCCAGGCACACGAGGACGCGGTCGCGGCCTCCGGCCACGAGGCGATCGTCCAGGAGCTCGGCAACGGCGGCCTCCGGATCCAGATCACCGAGGTCGACACCGACAAGGCCGACCAGATCAAGGCCCAGCTCTCCGACGACCTCGGGATCCCCGAGGCGGAGATCAACGCGGACCTCGTCGGCCCCAGCTGGGGTGAGCAGATCGCCAACAAGGCGTGGACCGGTCTCGGCATCTTCATGGTCCTGGTGGTGGTCTACCTGGCCATCGCCTTCGAGTGGCGGATGGCCATCGCCGCCCTCGTGGCGCTGATCCACGACATCACCATCACGGTCGGCATCTACGCCCTCGTCGGCTTCGAGGTCACCCCGGGCACCGTGATCGGCCTGCTGACGATCCTCGGTTACTCCCTGTACGACACGGTCGTCGTCTTCGACAGCCTCAAGGAGGGCACGAAGGGGATCACCAAGCAGACCCGCTGGACCTACAGCGAGATCGCCAACCGCTCGATCAACGGCACGCTGGTGCGCTCCATCAACACGACCGTCGTCGCACTGCTGCCGGTCGCCGGTCTGCTGTTCATCGGTGGCGGTGTCCTCGGCGCCGGCATGCTGAACGACATCTCGCTCTCGCTGTTCGTCGGTCTCGCGGCCGGTGCGTACTCCTCGATCTTCATCGCCACTCCGCTGGTCGCCGACCTCAAGGAGCGCGAGCCGCAGATGAAGGCGCTGAAGAAGCGCATCCTGGCCAAGCGGGCCGCCGCAGCGGCCAAGGGGGAGTCCCCCGACGACGGCGACGACCGGGCGCAGGACTTCGGCCCGGAGGACGGGACCGCCGAGACGGCCGGAGCCACCGGCGCCGTCGTCGGCCAGCGCCGCCAGCCCGGCGGCCACGGCCGGACGCCGGGCAACCGCCGATGACGAGCGCGGCCGCGTCGACCCGGGCCCTGCTGCTCAGCCGGATCCGTGACGTCCCGGACTACCCGAAGCCGGGCGTCCTCTTCAAGGACATCACCCCGCTCCTCGCGGACCCGGTCGCGTTCACCGCGCTCACCGACGCCCTCGCCGAGCTCTGCGTGCGGCACGGGGTCACCAAGGTCGTGGGTCTGGAGGCGCGCGGGTTCATCCTGGCGGCGCCGGTCGCGGTCCGGGCCGGCCTCGGCTTCGTGCCCGTGCGCAAGGCCGGGAAGCTGCCCGGGGCCACACTGGCCCAGGCCTACGAGCTGGAGTACGGCACGGCGGAGATCGAGATCCACGCCGAGGACCTGTCCGCCGAGGACCGCGTCATGGTCATCGACGACGTCCTGGCCACCGGCGGCACCGCGGAGGCCTCGCTGGAGCTGATCCGGCGGGCCGGCGCACAGGTCGCGGGCGTGTCCGTCCTCATGGAACTCGGCTTCCTCGGAGGCAGGGCCCGGCTCGGAACGGGACTGCGCGGCGCACCGGTCGAGGCACTGATCACGCTCTGACCGGCACACCGATCACGCTCCGGCCCCGCACGCCGAGCGGTGGCGCAGGACCGCACAGGAAGGGCACCCGGGAACACCCGGGTGCCCTTCCGCGTTGTGCGGGTTCCGCCGTCCCCGGGCGAGGTCCGGCCGGGGGGTCGATACCATGGGGTTTCCGGGGAGCCCGGATCCGCACGAGGAGCGCTCTTGCCAGACGAGGCCCGTCCAGTCGCCGCCGCGCAGCCCGACAAGCCCGCGACGGCCCCCGCCACGCCCGCGGAGGCGCAGCCCGCCCCGGCGGGCGACCCCGGGGCCCGCGAGCC
>NZ_JBEXWB010000167.1:0-13331 GCF_040629645.1 Streptomyces sp. NPDC005899
TGGGGGTGGCGCCGCCCCCCCCCGTCTGGGTTCCTCGCCCGCCGCGCCCCCCCGCCCCGGGGGGGCGCCTCTGGCCCCCCCCGCCCCCCCCACGGCGCGGAAGGTCCCCCCTACAGCACGGTCAAGCTGTCGATGTTCGCGCCCTGCGACTGGGTGAGAGTCGCGCGAATGGTGACGTTCTCCCCTTGCGGAAGGTCGGCGGCGAGGGAGACCGACGCCCAGGTGTCCCAGCCGCCGGTGGGCGGCATGGCAAGGGTGCCTCGCTTCGTGCCGTTGACGTCGATGGCCAGGGGGCGGTCCGTGCTGCCGCCGTTGGCGTAGCGGATGGCGAGCTGCTTCGTTCCGGCCGCGGCAACCGCGACCGTCCACGCGAGGGTGGATCCCGCGGCGGAGCTTCCGGTGGAGTCGGCGTAGCCGGTGCCGGTATAGCCGGGGTGGACGGTGTCGATCACATAGGCACTGTCGAGCCGGGCGGTTTCGGCCTGGTGGACGGTACCGCCGCCGATGCGAGGGAATGAGGCGCCGCTGGGCTCGATGGTGGCGGCATTGCCGCCGCCCGTGGATACGGATATCACCGGTGTGACGACACTGAGGACCTTCGTCCCCGCGTCCCATACGCACCCGGTGCCCTTGTCACTCAGGAGGGCCGCCGCCTCGCTGGTGAAGGCGGGCAGAGTGGCACCACCGTTGACCCGCATTCCCACCGGGCTGTCCAACCCGTGTATGCGGACGAGGTAGCGACGTCCGCCCGGTGCGCCGTCGTACGTTCCCTGCGGATGTGCGATGACGACGCGGGTGGAGGAGTCGGTGAAGGTGAGCCGGGTGACGCTTGTCTTCTTGGCGGTTCGGTACTCCTCGGTCACCCCGTCGTCCTCGACCAGTTCGAACACGCCGTCGGCCCCTGCGTAGACATCCATCTCGAGCTGCCGCTTGGTGAGGTAGGCGGTGCTCTGTGCGTAGGGGTACTTGGGCAGAATCGCCCCGGCCTTGACGAACAGCGGTGCTTCGCCGGTGCGGGTGGTGTAGGAGAGGTCCGTGGTGTCGGACCCGGTGTGCTTGGCGTCCGTCCAGAAGTTGTACCAGCGGACTCCCGCGGGCAGCCAGACCTGTTGGACGCCTCCGCCGTCGGACGTCAGGGGAGCGACGAGGAGCGAGGGGCCCCAGAGGTACTGCAGGTCGTGGTTGTAGGCGCGGGTCCGGTCCTGGTAGTCGATCACCATGGCCCTCGCCATCGGCATGCCGGTGGCGGAAGCCTGATGGGCGAGCGTGTAGATGTACGGCATCAGGCTGTATCGCAGGTGACTGTACTTCGCGAACTCCGCCTGCGCTTGCGTACTTTGGTCGAGTGGCCAGCGCGACGCCCTCTTGCCGTGGTCCCGGACCGAGGCGGAGGTATGGGGGCGCCAGATCGGGGAGAGGCTGGACCAGGCGACGGGCCAGTTGCGGTAGAAGGCGTCGGAGACAGTGCCGCCCTCGAAGCCGCCGCCGTCGATGTTGGCGAAGGGGAAGCCACCCAGGCCGGCCGTCTGCATGCCCCGGATCTGATTCCGCATCTCGTCGTAGGTCTGACTGATGTCACCCGTCCAGTAGTGCCCGTAGCGCTGCTGACCCGCGGTGGCACCGCGACTCCAGGTCCACGGGCGCTTGGCGGACCCGATGTGCCCGGCGCCGGAGGGATCCCAGCCTTCCTCACCGACCCCCTTGTGCAGGTTCAGGAAGTAGGAGTTGCGGTTCTCTGCCCATGTGCGGCCGTCGGCCATGCGCGCCGTGTACGGGATTCCTCCGAGGTCGTCGGTCTCGTCGATCCACAGGGCATCGCCGGGGAAACCCAGGGACGGGTTGAGCGCCTTGTCCCAGAAGACCTTCCACACCCAGGCGCGGGCGTCGGGATTGCTCCAGTCCGGAACGGCGTTGTTCTCCTTCACCTTCTG
Source organism: Streptomyces sp. NPDC005899 (assembly GCF_040629645.1). NCBI lineage: Bacteria > Bacillati > Actinomycetota > Actinomycetes > Kitasatosporales > Streptomycetaceae > Streptomyces > Streptomyces sp. NPDC005899. Next base: position 1,932 of record NZ_JBEXWB010000167.1, read on the forward strand.
GAGGTCCGCTGCCGCGATGCTGTAGCCGGGCCGTGGGCCGCCCTTCCATCCGGCCATCTCGTTGGTGTTGTTGCGGTTGTAGTCCAGGGTCACGGTGACGCCGTTCCCGGACGCCCACTTCTGGTAGCCGGCGGGGTCGGGCCAGCGCTCGTCGCTGAACTCGAACCATGATCCGGACCAGGAGCCGGAGCCTTCGCGCCAGCGGTTGTCGTTGACCTGGTGGTCGAAGGGGAAGCCTGCGGCGCGGTGCAGGCCGATCTTCTCGCGCCACCAGTCCTGGTCGCTCTCGGAGGGGAAGCTCTTGTCGGACATGTGGAGACCGAAGATGGACAACTGTGGCAGTCGCGGACGGCCTGTGAGCTGGGTGTAACGGTCGAGGAGCTGTGCGAACCGGGGGCCGTTGATCAGGAAGTAGTCCAGCTGGGGGCGCACGCCCTCGGCGTCGTAAGCATCGGCCGAGAACGAGTAGCCGTTGCTCCCGCCGAAGCTGAAGGTCGTGTCGAACGTGGTGTTGAAGAAGACGCCGTAGCCCTTGCTGGAGAGGTAGAACGGCACGATGGCGGGTGCCTGATTGTTGGGGTTGTCGGCAGCCGCCGCCGCGTCGGCATAGTTGTGGGAGACCGTGTCACCGGTGCGGTCGAGCCGTGGTGTGCGGCCGAGCACTCCGTGTCCCGCTTTGAGGAAGCGCTCCTCGGCGGGCGGCGGGACGAATGCTCCGGTGGTGACGGAGTGGTTCGTGCCGCTCCAGGTGATGCTGCGTGTGGAGTCCTCCTTCGCCAGCAGAGCTCCGGTGTCCCGTGCGTAGAACTCCAGACGCAGCGGCTTCTTGTGGAGAACGATGCGAAGGCCGTTGCCGGCGGCGGTGTTGAACTCGAGCGTGTTCGTGTTGACCTTGAGGGTCAGGCTGCCGCCCAGAGACGTGTGGCTCTGAGGCTGCACCATCTCGTACCGGGTGTCGGAGAAGAAGTCCTCTCCCGCGCGGGCCGCGCGCACCCTGACCATCTGGTCCCCGTAAGGGGTGAGCCGCAGTCGTTGACCGGTCACGCTGGTGACGGTGATGCTGCGGCCCTCGGTGGTGTGTGAGGCGTAGTCGCCGAGTTGCTCCCGCTCGTCGGCGGCCGCGTAGGCGTGCTGCGGCAGGGTGGTGACCGCGCCGGCAGCCAGTACACCTGCGGCTGTCGAGAGCAGGGTCCTGCGCTTGATCTGATCGCGCTTCATGGCGTCTCCAATGCGGGTGGCTGTCTGGGGCGGAGCAGCGTTCTCAACATGTGGTGCGTGGGGACGGGGCAGCGCGCAGCACCCGACGGGTACGAAGCTGCTGTCGCTGCGTCGTCAAGTCGGCGGCGGCTGAGGTGGGCTCGCCGGGACGGCGCACACAGAGAACTGACGACACGTCAGTGTGTTGTCCCGGAAAGCGTCCAGGTGACGGTGTCGGTGTGAGTGGCCCCGCCGATAGATGCGCTCACCGAGACGGTGTTGGACCCCGGGCGCAGGGTCACACCCGGCCACGTGAAGATGTGGTCCGAGCTGCTTCTGATGCCCAGCATGGAGCCATTGAGGACGGCGGTGACCTGCGAGGCGTTGGAGTACACCTTCAGTTCGGTCACGGGATCGGTACGTGAGGTCCAGCGCCGGCTGGTGATGTGGAGCGTGGGCGTGGAGGCCCAGTTCGCCTTGTACCAGTAGAAGGCGTCCTTGCGGATCGCCCGGTCGTGGGTGACCAGGCCCTTGTCGTTGATGCCCGGCCTGCCGCCCTCGTTCCGGCCGTCGGAGGCGAAGTCGAACATGTTCCACACGAACGTGCCCCAGACGAACGGCCGGGCGGCGAGCTGTTTCCAGGACGCTTCATGGAGCAGCGCCTGGTACTCCTCCGGATGGAACGATCCGCCCGCGCTGGGCGCCGACGGGTTGAGGGCGTGCTGGGCGGGGTTCGCCCCGGCGCCGTATTCGGAGACCGCGAAGGTGCGATCGGGATCGGCCCGGTGCAGGCTGTCGGCCCAGCCGCCCAGGTCGTTGTAGGAACCCCCATACCAGCCGTAGTACTTGTTGTACGCGACGGTGTCCGCATGGCCGGCCACCTTGGCGTTGTTGTCGAGGTTGTTGGCGTAGGTGCTGATGCGGTCCGGGTCCTCGCTCCTGACGAGCCCGGCGAGCTCCGCCAGCAGTGCGTTGGTAGGGGTGTCGTCGGAGCGTTGCTCATTGCCGATGCCCCAGAAGACGATCGAGGGGTGGTTGTAGTTCTGCCGGATCAGTTCGCGCAGCTGGTCACGCGTGGTTGTCGTGAAGGCCTCGGAGCCGGTGATGTGATTGACCAGGGGTATCTCCGCCCACACGACCACACCGGCCCCGTCCGCGAGGTTGTAGTTCTTCTGGTCGTGCTGGTAGTGCGCCATCCGCACCGCGGTGGCACCGAGTTCCTTGATGAGGGTGAAGTCCTGGGCGTGGTCGGCGTCGTCGACGGCCCAGCCGTCCTGGGCGCGGTCCTGGTGCAGGTTGACGCCGTGCAGGCCGAGGTGCCTGCCGTTGAGCGAGAACCCGTTGTCCGCGTCGAGGCTGAAGTGGCGCAGGCCCAGTGGCTCGGTGACCACATCCCTGACCGTTCCGTCGGTCGCGTCTCGTACCTCGATGTGGGCGCTGTACTGATAGGGGTCGGCCAGACCGTTCCACAGACGTGGTTTCGCGATGGTCAGTGTCTGTACGACGTCAAGGCCGCTGCCGGCCCTGATCGTCTGCTCGGCGCTGCTGCTGTCGGCCACGATCGTGCCGTCGGTGGCGGTGACGATGGCTCGCACCACCACGGAACGGCTGGTGCTGTTGTTGTTGAAGACCTTCGCTGTGACGTCGACAGTCGCCGACACGGTGGTGACGCTCCTCTGACGCAGGTACACGCCGGGGCCGGCGTAGTCCAGCATCCGCACCGCGAGTCTGTCGACCGCCCAGAGGCTGACGTTGCGATAGATGCCGCCCTGGAACGTGTAGTCCGCGTCCAGCGGAGCGATATCGGGATCGGGGGAGTTCGTCACCCTGACCGCTATCACGCTGTCCTTGCCCGGAGTGAGCGTCTCTGTGGCGCCGAACCGAAAGCGCGAGTATCCGCCGCGGTGCCGGCCGAGGTGCACTCCGTCGACCCAGACGTCAGCCACCTGGTTGGCCCCGGCGAACTGGAGGAAGAGCATCCTGCCCGACAGGTCAGCCGGCACGGTGACGTGCTTGCGGTACCAGCCGATACCTCGGTAGTAGTCGGTGCCGCCGTCCGCGCCGTCCGAGGCGTTCCACGTGTGCGGCACGCTGGTCGCGCTCCATGCCGCGTCGTTGAAGCCGGCGGCCTGGGCACCCGCGGCGTCGCCCTTGTGGAAGCGCCAGCCGGAGTTGAGGCTCAGCCAGGTACGTAAGGCGGGCGGGTTGTAGGTCTGGGCGGCTGCAGCTGAGCCGCCACTGGCGAGGGTGGCGACGACGCCACCTGCGATGGCGCCCAGAACCTGCCGCCTGCTGGAGAGTTCCTTCATGGCGTGCCCTCCCTGGAGGTGTGGGGGATGCCCTCCCGGCAAACAGTTCGCCTTACGTAAGGCATCCGAATTACGGGGCGTCTATGTATATGAACAGTGATCTCTCACGTGAACCCTGACAAGTGGCGAGGCTAGGCCTGGCGAGAGTGCAGGGTCAACCCTGCTGCAGGAGGTGCGAGTTCGAACGTCGGGGTGCCCAGAGTTCATGTGGGTGAACGCATGGCGTGGTCGAATCGTCCGCGGTGCCGCTGACGTCGGCGGGCGGGGCGTCGACTGCGGGTGGCGGGATCGATGGTTCGGCCTGCAGCTTAGGCCTTCGGCTGACGTGTTGTGAACTGTTTGGTTGTCTTGGCCTTGACGAAAAAAGAAACGAGACAGCACACTGTCCACCATCGCCCTCGCTGGGTGAGGTCAGCTTGTCGTCATGGACGAGCAGGACACCAAGGCGCGATCAACTCCGCTCTGCTCCGGCTCCGTTGTTGCATCTGAGTCCCGGTCGGAACAGGCAATCCTCCCGTTGCGTCTGCTTGGCTCGCTACGCCAGGCGATGTCTCGGCATGTGTCCGGACACCGTGTGGTGGGGGCACACCGCCTCCCCGCCGCTGATGGTCCGAACACGCATGCCCAGGTGGACATGGAGTCGTACGAGGGCCATGCCGGCCTCCCGCGAGGGCGAGAGCTCGTCCCTTGATTCCTACGCGCTGTCCCTACGGCCACGCGCTCCCACGAACAGAAGATGAGGACCGATGAAATCTCGATGGATGGTGCTGGCGCTCGCCGCCACGACAGGCGCGGGTCTGGCCATGCCGCAGGCGGTGGCGACACCGAAGCCCGTAGCCCCCGCAGTATCGGCTGAGTCGCCGGCAGGGGCCGTAGCCCCCTTGCTGGACAACGGTCTGGCTGTGGACGCGCCGTTGATGGGCTGGAGCGGCTGGGGATTCCTCCAGCGGGACCCCACAGCAGGGAAGTTCAAGGCGCAGGTCGACGCTCTCGTCTCGAGCGGACTGAAGGACCTCGGCTACAACTACGCCAACATGGACGACTTCTGGTACAAGTGCCCGGGCAGTCAGGGCCCGGACGTGGACTCCAACGGCCGCTGGGTGACGGACGAATCACTCTTCCCGGGCAGCGGTTCCAAGGACGGCATGCACGTCCTCGGGGACTACGTGCACGGCAAGGGCCTGAAGTACGGCCTGTACGTGACACCGGGCATCTCCGCCCAGGCAGTGGCGAAGAAGACGAAGATCAAGGGCACCTCGTACACCGCGGACCAGATTGCCACGACGAGCACCGCGAGCAACTTCAACTGCAAGGGCATGCGGAACATCGACTTCAGCAAGCCCGGAGCGCAGGAGTTCATCGACTCCTGGGCCCAGCAGTTCGCCGACTGGGGTGTGGACTACCTGAAGCTGGACGGGGTCGGACCCTCGAAGACGGCCGACGTCAGGGCCTGGTCCGAGGCCTTGGAGAAGACAGGCCGGCCGATCGCCCTGAACCTGTCAGCCAGTCTGTCCGCCTCCTCCACATGGTCGGAGCTGTCGAACTCCTGGCGTATCGACGGTGACATCGGGGCCAGCCCGAAGGGCTACAGCTTCCCGCTGACCAGCTGGGAGAACGTCTACAAGCGGTTCGACGACGCGGCCAAGTACCAGCCCTACGCCAGGAAAGGAGGCTGGAACGACCTGGACTCCTTCGGTGTCGGCAACGGTGACAACGACGGCATCACCCCGCCGCAGCGGCAGACGAACATGGCGCTGTGGGCCCTGGCCAGTTCCCAGTACATGCTGGGCGCCGACCTGACGAACCTCGATCCCGCCGACAAGGCGCTGCTGGCCAACAAGAGGCTCATCGCGATCGACCAGGACGGCATTCCCGCCGCTCGGGTGGTCAAGGACGGCAACCAGCAGGTATTCGCCAAGCGTGAGACGAACGGCACCTGGTACATCGGTGTGTTCAACACGGACACCACCTCCAGTCACACCTTCAGCCTCCCGCTGGCCAAGCTCGGGCTCAGCGGCTCGGCGAAGATCACCGACATGATCAACAACGACAAGCCGCTGGGCACCGTCAGCACCTACACCACCAGCGTGGCCCCCGGCGGGGTCGCCCTCATCTCGGCGGTGCCCACCTCCGGGACGGGCGGCACCGGCGCACTGGTCAGTGCCCAGACCGGCAAGTGCATCGACATCGACGGCAACGTCTACCTCCCCGGTACCAAGACGCAGATCTGGGACTGCAACGACGGCCTGAACCAGCTGGTCACGCCGACCTCCAGTGGTGAGCTGCGCACCATGGGCGCCACGGAATGCCTCGACGTCTTCGAGAACGGGACCACTCCCGGAACCAGGGTCTCGCAGTGGAACTGCCACGGCGGTACATCGCAGAAGTGGACGGTGAAGAGCGACGGCACCATCGTCGCCCAGAAGTCCGGCCTGTGCCTGGACGTGAAGGGCGGGAAGACCGCGAACGGTACCGAACTGCAGCTCTGGACCTGCAACGGCACCGACGCCCAGAAGTGGTCGTGGGACGGCCGCTGATCCGCGCTCCGCTCGATGTGATGCGTGACGGTGCCCCCGGTCGCTCCCAGCGACCGGGGGCACCGGTGCGTGGTGAACCGTCGCGGCGGGATTCCTGTGGGACGAGGCGCGGAACGGGCGCTGTGGGACCAGCGTGGCGGTACCGCGCCTCGGCTCGTTCTCGGACGGGGCGGGGTAGCCGTGTTCGTGCGTGGAAGCGGACAGGCCCGTGGGAGAAGGGACAAGGACAGGGGAGCCGGACAGATCAGGAGGAGACCGATCCCCTCATCGTCCGAGCCGTCCCCGAACGGGATGCGGCGGGATCGGGTGGACCACTGGGCTTGGTCGCCGGCGTGCAGCCATCGGTCGGCCAGCAGGCTTCATCGTGGCGCGGCAGTCCGGGCCGAGCTGGCTGAGTCCGGTGAGGCCCGGAGGAGACGTCACTCTCGATCGTGTCACGACGGGACGAGAACGGCGGCAGGGCGCTTCGGCGTCACGCCCCGCCGCCGTCACCGGCCCGGTAGTGCGGCCGGTCCCGGTGTCGGTCAGCCGGGCAGGACCCACCTCTGGTTGGCGCCCGTGTTGCACGTCCACAGCTGCAGCTTGGTGCCATCGGCCGAGGAAGCGCCCGAGGCGTCGAGGCACTTGCCCGACTGAGGGTTTCTCAGCGTGCCGTTGGCCTGCTGCACCCACTTCTGGGCCCCGGAGTTGTTGCACGCGTAGAGCTGGACCTTCGTCCCGTCGGCCGATCCGCCACCGCTGATGTCCAGGCACTTGCCCAGTGCTCGCAGCGTGTCGTCGGTCCCGACCGTCCACCTCTGGGCCGCCGTGCGGTTGCACGTCCACAGCTGTATCTGTGTGCCGTTGTCACTCGAGCCAGCGGTGACGTCGAGGCACTTGGCACCGATGCCCGTGACGGCGCCCTCCCGGGGGCCGGTTGTCCCTGTCAGCTCCTTGATGCGGACATTGCGGAAGGAGACGTCATCGCCGTTGCTGTGGTTCTGCAGGCCGATATGGCCCTGCTGGAGGCTACGGGCGGGATCGGTGTTGGTGAAGTCGTTGATCTTGCGCCCGTTGAGGAATACCTGGAGACGTTCTCCCTCGACCCGGATCTCGTAGGCGTTCCACTCTCCCGGTGGGTTGAGTGCCGCGTCGCGAGCAGCCAGGTCGGCCGAGGCGGAGCCGTAGACGGACCCTGTGGTCCGCTCCGGTGTGTCTGTCGCGTCGATCTGGATCTCGTAGCCCTTGGTGATGGCCGACTGCGGGTCGTCGGAGGCCGGGAAGCCCACGAAGACGCCGGAATTGTCGTCACCGGCCTGCCGCCAGTCGAGCTTCAGGGAGTATGACTTGTACTCCTTGGCCTGGTACCAGAACAGACCGAGGCCACCCTGGGAGGTGAGCGTGGAGTCGGATTCGGTGAAGGAACCCGGTCCGGCCTGCTTCCACCCGCTGGTGCCCGAGGTGCCGTACAGGGTGGTGTAGCCCGTCTCAGGCCGGCAGTCGGCCTCCGTCAGCCGCGCGGCCCAGCGGATGCCCCCGAGCAGGTGGCGGCGGAAGGAGGGATCGGTGTAGGAGTCCTCGGTGTGGCCGCCGCCCGTGTAGAAGGCCCGCCCACCCCGGTAGTCCTTGCACCAGGCGATCGGGTGGTCGTCCCCCATTGCGCCGTCGCTGTACGTGGACTCGTCGAGTGAGGCCAGGACGTGTGCCGTAGTGCGCGGGTTGGTGCGGTAGTCGTACCACTCGTCGGTCCGCTGCCAGGTCGGGCCGAGGTGGGCGGTGGCGTCGTGGGCGCGGTCCTCCACCTCCACCGTGGCTGGCTGAATCGCCGGATGGGACCGGAACAGGGCGCCTGCCAGGCCCCCGTACCAGGACCAGTCGTACTCGGTGTCGGCCGCTGCGTGGATGCCGACGTACCCACCGCCGGCCTCGATGTACCCCTCGAAGGCGGTTTGCTGGGCCGCGTTGAGGACGTCACCGGTGGTGGAGAGGAACACCACGGCCTCGTAACCGGCCAGGTTGGCGGAGTTGAAGGCAGCGGCGTCCTCGGTCGCGGCGACGGTGAAGTTGTTGGCCTTGCCGAGCTCACGTAGAGCGGTCACGCCTTCGTCGATGGAGGAGTGGCGGAATCCGGCGGTTTTGGAGAAGACCAGCACGTCGTACGCCGGGTCGGCCACGGCCGCGGAGGAGGCGGCGACGACAGGTGTGCCGAGCTCGGGGCCGGCCGCCGCGGAGACTGCGGAGGGCAGGGCGGCGGTACCCAGGAGGGCGCCCGCGGCCCAGGTGGCCAGGTACCTGTGGTGTCGGTTCATGGCAGGATCCACTTCTGGTTGGCACCGGAACCGCAGCTCCACAGCTGGAGCTTGGTGCGGTCGGCGGAGGCCGCTTCGGCCGCGTCCAGGCACTTGCCCGACACCGGGTTCCTCAGGGTGCCGTTCGACTGCGGCTCCCACTTCTGGGCTCCGGTGTTGTTGCAGCTGTACAGCTGGATCTTCGTCCCGTCGGCGGTCTCGCCCCGGCTGACGTCCAGGCACTTGCCGAGCGCGCGCAGCGTGCCGTCCGTGCCGACCGTCCACTTCTGGGCGTCCGTCCCGTTGCAGCCGAACAGCTGGATCTGGGTGCCGTCCGCGCTCGACGCCGCCGCCACGTCGACGCACTTGCCGCCGATGCCCGTGATCTGACCGGTCCGTGCGGTGGCCGTACTGGTGGTGAAGGTGAAGTCGTCGATGTCGAAGAGGGATCCGCTGCCCCCCTTGAAGACGAGGTGAAGGGTCGTGGTCCCGGCCGGACGGTTGGAAAGGTCCGCGGAGACGTTCTGGAAGGACTCCCAGCCTCCGGTGGCGGGTACCGCCGCCGACCCGAGCAAGGTTCCGGTGGGTGAGCCCGCCCGTACTTCCAGGGTCCCTCCGGCGTTGCCGGACGCGACGCGGGCGGTCAGTTTTGTGGCGTCGGCGAGCAGGTACGGCTTGAACGAGATCCAGTCGCCGTTCTCGATGTAGCCGACAGCCCTGCCGCCGCGTGCGGCCGTCTTGTCGACGATCCTGACACCGGCGGAGTCCCCGTAGTGCTCGGCCTGGCGCTGGCTGCCCTGGCTGATGTTCTCGTCGTGGGTGGTCAGAGCCGGCTGTCCGTTCGCGCCTTTGTCGGTGTACTCGGCGTCCCAGACGCCGAAGATGTTCGCGTTGGGGTCGTGCTCACCGTCGGCGATGGTCTGCAGGGTGCCGGAGCAGCCGTTGGCGGACGTCTGCGGGTGGCCGTGGCTGTCGTGTCCGATGATGAAGGTGACCTTGACCTTGGAGCAGTCGATCGTGCCGTCCTCCGGGTCGGTCACGGTGACCTTGAAGGGGACGGCGGCACCCGCGTCGACGATGGTCCCGTCGGTGGGCAGTTCCAGGGTGACGCTGGGCGCGGTGTTGCCGACGGTGACGCCCACCGAGGCCGTCGCGGTGTGGCCGGTGCCGTCGGAGACCGTCAGCTCGGCGGTGTAGCTGCCGTTGTTGGTGTAGGTGTGGGAAGGGTCGGCCGCGGTGGACGTGGTGCCGTCACCGAATTTCCAGGCGTAGGTGAGCCGGTCGCCGTCGGGGTCGGAGGTGCCCGCGGAGGAGAACTTCACCGCGAGGGGGGCTTTCCCGGACGTGCGGTCCGCGCTGGCGTTGGCGAGCGGGGCCCGTCCGCCTGTGACGTACTCGATGCGGTAGACAGCGCTGTTCGCGTCGCCGTTGAAGTAGCCCGTGCCGTAGTCGAGCACGTACAGCGCGCCGTCCGGGCCGAAGGCCGAATCCATGACCTGGGTGCCCTGCCACGGGAAGGCGTTGATCGACTGAACGGTTCCGTCGGATCCCTGCTCGATGCGCTTGATCCACTTACGCCCGAACTCGCCGGCGAAGAAGTCGCCGTCGAAGCTCTGGGGGAATTTGACGTCGGAGGTCGAGGCCGCGTCGTAGCGGTAGACAGGGCCACCCATGGGGGACTCGGAACCACTGCCGAAGTCGGGGACCGAGCCGCCGTCGTACGGGATCCAGGCGGGCTGGGCCGCGGGGAGATCGGTCAGGCCCGTGTTGTTCGGCGAGCTGTTCTTCGGCGCCGAGCAGGAGAAGGCGGCCCCGGACTTCGAGGTGGCGAAATCGTAGTCGACGTAGGCGTTGTTCTTGCCGGTGCAGTAGGGCCAGCCGAAGTTGCCCGCCTTGGTGATCCGGTTGAACTCGACCTGGCCGGCCGGCCCGCGGCTCGCGCTCGCACTGCCGGCGTCGGGGCCGTAGTCGCCCAGGTAGACGATGCCGGTCGCCTTGTCGACGGACATCCGGAAGGGATTGCGGAAGCCCATGGCGTAGATCTCGGGCCTCGTCTTCGCGGTTCCCGGCGCGAACAGGTTCCCCGACGGGATGGAGTAGCCGCCCGCCGCGTTCACCTTGATACGCAGCACCTTACCGCGCAGGTCGTTGGTGTTGCCCGAGGAACGCTGGGCGTCGTAGGCGGGGTTGCGGTTGCTCCGCTCGTCGAGGGGGGCGTAGCCGTCGGAGGCGAAGGGGTTGCTGTCGTCCCCGGTGGAGAGGTACAGGTTGCCCTGGGCGTCGAAGTCGATGTCGCCGCCCACATGACAGCAGAGACCACGGCTTGCGGGGACGTCCAGGACCTTCTTCTCGCTGGCGGTGTCCAGAGTGCCGTCGGCCTTGAGGACGAAACGCGAGAGCCGGTTGACGCCGTCGAACGGCGTGAAGTCCGCTGCTGAACCGTTCGCAGGGGCGTCCCCCGAGGGAGTGGAGAGCTTCGGGGCGTAATAGAGGTAGACGAAGCGGTTGGTGGTGAAGCCAGGGTCGACGCCGACGCCTTGGAGGCCTTCTTCGTCGTGCGAGTAGACGTCGAGTCGACCGGAGACCTTGGTGGCGCCGGCCGCGTCGGTGAGACGCAGGGTGCCATCCCGTGAGGTGTGCAGGACGGACCTGTCGGGCAGGACGGCGAGCGTCATCGGCTCACCGGTCTCGGCCACCCCCTTGGCGAGGGTGACCTGCTGGAACTCATCGGCCGCCGGGGCGGCTCCAGCCGGGGTCTGCTGGGCGGTGAGGGCGCCCGCGGCAGCCAGCAAGGTGCAGGCGAGCGCCGCGAGAGGCCGGGTCAATCTCCTGTGCACGCGAATCCTCCGTGTGGTGACGGGGTCGGGGTGGAGCACAGGCGCGCGCCGTCGCGCCAGGGAGCCCGGTGCCCACGGAGGGAGGGGAGGGCACTCGGTCCTTGTTGTCCGGTTCAGGTCAGGAAGGTAATGGCTTTTTCTTCCGCCAGAAACCCTTTTGACGTACGAGGTCGCAACTTTTTCCCGCAGGGGGACAAAGCTGCGGGTGAGGGCCTGGGCTGCCCAAGGCGCGCGCCCCCGGCATTCAACCGGG
>NZ_JBEXWB010000168.1:0-13283 GCF_040629645.1 Streptomyces sp. NPDC005899
GATCGAGGCGGTGACAGCGGCGCCGGCGGAGGAGGCCGGGACAGCGGCGCCGGGCGCGCCCTCCTGCTGCCGCGGCCGGGCGCGTTCCTGCGGCCGGGCGGCGAGGGGCTGCCGGCCTTCGTGGGAGGTGGGATGCTCCGTCACGCGTGGGATTCCGTCCGTCCGGGCCGGTTGTATGAGGCGATCGCAGACACCTCGGGGGCTCGCGCCACTGTGCCCCGGCGAGCGTGGTGAGAACAACGGCTGTCACCGGATCGCCCGCGACGCGGGGCCGAAACAGGACGGTCCCGCGGCGGGCCGGCACAGGCCGGTCCGGCGACGGGGCAGCGGGCAGCGCGCACGTCTCCACCCCCTCGTAGTGGTTCGTTCGCCCGCACGGGTCACCCGGCTCCGTGGACCGTGTGACACATGCGGTGTGTACGGTGACTTGTGGTCAGATCCCTTGCTGCGCCCCCAGGTTGCGGGGGTGCGACCCGGGGTGCGGCACACGCGGGATGATCCTACGTTTGCCCCCGGGGGCGCACCAAGGGTCTCACGACGGGCTGTGGACAGGGGGGCGGTCCCAGTCATCCGGCAGTCTCGGAACCCCCCACCGCGGATCCGGCCGCCAGTGCTCCCAGCCGTCCGCGAACGGAGAGCCCCAGGCGCGGATCACCTCGATCGCGGCGTGCCCCGCCGCCCGCACCCGGTGCGCGGTGTCCCGGTCCATCAGGCCGACCCGCTGCGCCTGGGCGAACTCGTCCTCGTCCAGCCACTCCCAACTGCGGTCGGGGTGCACGGCGATGTCGAGGAAGTGGTCCTGGGAGTCGATGCCCGCGGCCCAGCGTGAGCGGGGCTCCTCGAGGTTGACGTACCAGTTGCGGAAGAGCCAGCCGCGGTCCCAGAACAGCCACACCGACCAGGGCTCGCCGGGCCGGGCGAGCTTGAGCACGCCGGAGCCGAACCAGCGGGAACGGGCCGTGGTGCGCGGGCGCGTGTAGCGGGTGGCGAGCGGCTCGGCGTGCACCTGGGTGCCGTCCGCCAGCACCGGCCGCACGCACTCGGTGCCCGAGGCCATCCACACGGCGAGCAGTTCGTCGGTGTCCTGCACGACGGTGACCGGCCGGCAGATGTGCACCGTGTCGTCACCGCCGTTGCCCCGGTACCGCCAGAGGATCTGGTCCCCCGGCGCCCAGCGCGCGCCGTTTCCCGCTTCCGTAGCCCCTGCGTCCGTGGCTGTCATGAAAGGATCTTAGGGCCTTTCGTCCGGATCGGGCCGGTCCCGCCGTCCCGGGAGCCCCGCCCCGCGCGGCACGGGTTCACGGCCGGGTCATACGCAACACGTCGAGCGCCTCGTCGAGTTGCCGCTCTGTGAGGTCGCCGCGCTCGACGTACCCGGAGGCCAGCACCGTCTCCCGGATCGTCCTTCCTTCGGCCAGTGACCTCTTCGCGACCTTCGCCGCCTCCTCGTACCCGATGTACTTGTTCAGCGGAGTCACGACCGAGGGCGAGGACTCCGCGTACGCGCGGGCCCGCTCCACGTCGGCGGTGACGCCGTCGACGGTCCGGTCGGCGAGCAGCCGCGCGGCGTTCGTCAGCAGCCGCACCGACTCCAGCAGGTTCTTCCCGATGACCGGGAGCATCACGTTGAGCTCGAAGTTGCCGGCGGCGCCCGCCACGGCGACCGTGGCGTCGTTCCCCGTCACCTGTGCCGCGACCATCAGGACGGCCTCGGGAATGACCGGATTCACCTTCCCCGGCATGATCGACGATCCGGGCTGGAGGTCGGGCAGGCGGATCTCGGCCAGCCCGGTGCGCGGACCGGAGGCCATCCAGCGCAGGTCGTTGCAGATCTTCGTGAGCGAGACGGCCACGGTGCGCAGCTGCCCGGACGTCTCGACGAGCCCGTCCCGGGCCCCCTGGGCCTCGAAGTGGTTGCGGGCCTCGGTGAGCGGCAGCCCGGTCGTGCGGGCGATCTCGGCGATCACCGCGGCGGAGAACCCCGGCGGCGTGTTGATCCCGGTGCCCACCGCCGTACCGCCCAGCGGTAGTTCCGCGAGGCGGGGGAGCGAGGCGCGCAGCCGCTCGACGCCGTAGCGGACCTGCGCGGCGTAACCGCCGAACTCCTGGCCGAGGGTGACGGGTGTGGCGTCCATCAGATGCGTGCGGCCGGACTTCACGACCTCCGCGAACTCGGCTGATTTCCGCTCCAGGACCTCGGCCAGGTGCTCCAGCGCGGGGATCAGGTCCGCGGTGACGGCGGCGGTCGCGGCGATGTGGATGGAGGAGGGGAAGACGTCGTTGGACGACTGGGAGGCGTTGACGTGGTCGTTGGGGTGGACCTCCCGGCCCAGGCGCTCGGTGGCGAGCGTGGCGACGACCTCGTTGGTGTTCATGTTGGACGAGGTGCCGGACCCCGTCTGGAACACGTCGATGGGGAAGTGGTCGTCCCACCGCCCGTCGACGACCTCGGCGGCCGCCTCCTGGATCGCGTCCGCGATCTCCGGGTCCAGCACCTTCAGTTCGGCGTTGACCTTGGCGGCGGCGGCCTTGATCCGGCCGAGGGCCTCGATGTGCGCGCGCTCCAGCCGTCGGCCGGAGATGGGGAAGTTCTCCACCGCGCGCTGCGTCTGGGCCCGCCACTTGGCGTGCGCGGGTACTCTCACCTCTCCCATCGAGTCGTGCTCGACGCGGTAGCGGGTGCTGTCGGCGGATACGTCCATGGTCGGTAAACCTCCTGCTGGAGCGAGCGCGGGCCTGGCCCGTCGTATTCCCCCTCCCTTGTACTCCAGCCCCGGGGCCCCGCGGGGCACGTGGGCCCGCGCGCCCCGTCGGTTCGCGCGGCGGTACGGGGTGGCCGGGACGTCAGCCGGCCCAGCGCCCCGACAGGAAGGCCAGGGCGAACGTGGTCGTCAGGGGCGCCACCACACACAGGTAGGCGGTCAGGAAGCGCGGGTCGCGCAGGCTCCACACGGCCAGCGTGATCCACAGGGGCCACCACAGGAGGGTGGCGCGGGGCACGGACGTGTACCAGTAGGAGGTGCCCAGGGCCCACAGGGTGAGTGCGACGTACAGCGCCTCGGCCGCCCGCCGTCGCCGCACCAGCAGGCCGCACAGGAGGAGCCCGAGCACCATGGCGGCGAGTTCGGCCTGGCACATGAAGGCGTACCCGGTGGTCTGGGCGTGCGTGAAGGCGGCGTCCCACGTGTTGCCCCACGCCTCCCACGGGCTGTGGAAGGTGCGGTACCAGCCCAGTTCCTGCGCGTGTTTCCAGGCCATCCAGTCGCCGGTACGCGTGTACAGGTAGGCGGAGTAGGCGATCGCGGGCAGGGCAGGCAGGGCCAGCCACGGCAGGTGGCGCGGGCGCCGGTGCGCGGGTGGCGACAGCAGGAAGTGGAGAGCGAGGGCGGCGGCGAGGAACAGCCCGCTCACGCGGACCGTCGTCGCCAGTGCCGTCAGGACGGCCGCCAGGGGCCAGTGGTGGCGCCGGGCGGCGAGCCAGGCGGGGAGGGCCAGGGCAAGGAAGAGGGACTCGGTGTAACCCGCGGCCAGGAACACCGCGCACGGCGAGCACAGGAACAGCAGGGCCGCCCGCCGGCCCACGCCTTCGTCCGGCAGGTGCAGCCGCGCGATACGGGCCAGTGCCACGACGGCGACGGCCCCCGAGACGAAGGAGATCAGCAGCCCGGCCGCGGTCCAGTGCGGCACGACGGTGTGGACGGCCCGCAGCGCGAGCGGGAAGCCGGGGAAGAATGCCTCCCGATGGTCCCACCCGGCCGTCCAGGGGCCCGCCTGCCCGGGGAAGTAGCCGTCTCTCGCTATGTGCAGGTAGTGCCCCCAGTCCCACTGCTCGAAGGACGACGCGACCGATCCGGCGTGACGGGCACCCCGGTCGGCCGGGAACAGCCACCGCGCACAGTAGGCGGTGGTCCAGACGGCCGCGCGCGTCAGCAGGTAGAGCCACAGGACCTGACGGTCGGAGGTGTCCAGGCGCAGGGGCGGGGAGGCGAGGAGCTCCCGCGGCGACCGGCGCCACCCGGCCTTCCCCTCCGGCGACGGGCACACCGGGAACCGCGCCCGCGTCGCGGGAGGGTGGAAGGACACGGGCGCGCTCTCACGCGGTCCGGGCGACGTGGCGGGCATCTGCTGCTGCTCTCTCACGAGGGGGGCGGGCACGCCGGGGCGGCCCGGTGGCCGGGCCGGTAGTCAGGGCGTGGGGGCGGTGGTGGACCCGTCGGTGGGCGGCGGGGTCGAGCCGCCCGCCGTACGTGTGCCGGCCGGCCGGGTGGGGGTCTGCGACGGGCCCGTGCCGCCGCCCGACGGCGGCAGGCTCGTGGTGGGCGCGGGAGCCGGCGGGGGCGGACCGTGCGACGTGCCGGTCGCCGGCACAACGGGGGCCGGGGCGCTCGACAGCGACGTCGACGTGGCCACGGACCCGGCCACGAGGACCAGGCAGCAGGCCGCGAGTGCGGCCAGGCGCCGCCGGTGCGCCCGCCGGCTGCGTGCGGCGATCCGCGCCACCGGGACGGGGACGGCGTGGGACTGCCCGACGGCGGCCGCCTGTTCGAACAACGATCGCAGCGGGTCGTGGGACTCAGGCACCGGTGACCTCCTCCATGCGCGGATCCTGCAGGCGGTGAGCGAGCGCGGCCCGGCCGCGGACCAGGTGGGTCTTGACGGTGCTCGCCGACAGGCCCGTCTCACCCGCGATCTGCTCGACCGTGAGATCGCACAGGTAGTGCAGGGTCAGCGTGCGGCGCTGCCGGGGCGGCAGCCCTCGCAGCGCCTCCACCAGCGCCACCCGTTCCGGCCCCGGCCCGTCGACGTCCGGCGGGGCGCCACTGCGCGTCCACGCGTCCGCCGAACGCCGCCGTGTCCGCCAGCGGCTGACCGCCAGTCGCCACGCCACCGTGCGGATCCACGCCTCGGGCTGCCCGTCCCGGTCCAGCTGCCGCCGCCGGTTCCACCCCCGGACGAACGCCTCCTGCACGACGTCCTGCGCCTCGTGCAGGTCACCGAGCATCACGTACAACTGGCCCGTGATGCGCCCCACCCGCTGGGCGTAGAACTCTTCGAACTCCTCGACGGTCAAGGACTGCTCCCCGCATCTCTCGCTACACCAGGCATACGCCCGGCGAGGGGCATCCGGTCGACACGGTGTACGAACGAAAGGAGTGACGGCCGTCACTGGCCGGGGCGTGGTCGGCCCGTCGCGCCGGTCGGCCCGGAGCCCGGCACCCGTGCCGAGGGAGCGGGGCGACAGGCGGAGGGAGCGGGCCGGCACGCCGGAGGGGCGGGCCCGGCGTCCGGTGGCACGCCGAAGGGGCGTCCCGGCCCGCGGCCGGAACGCCCCTGGGTCTGCGACCGGTCAGCCGAGGCCGGGACCGCGCACCGGGATGCTGGTGAAGGTGGGGGCCGGCGCCGGCTCGGTGAAGAAGTCGTTGCCCTTGTCGTCGACCACGACGAACGCCGGGAAGTCCTCGACCTCGATCCGCCAGACCGCCTCCATGCCGAGCTCCTCGTACTCGACGACCTCGACCTTCTTGATGCAGTCCTGCGCGAGCCGCGCCGCCGGACCGCCGATGGAACCGAGGTAGAAGCCGCCGTGCGCCCCGCAGGCGTCCGTGACCTGCTGGGACCTGTTGCCCTTGGCCAGCATCACCTTCGAGCCGCCCGCCGCCTGGAACTGCGCGACGTAACTGTCCATCCGGCCCGCCGTCGTCGGGCCGAACGACCCGGAGGCGTACCCCTCGGGCGTCTTCGCCGGGCCCGCGTAGTACACCGGGTGGTCCTTGAGGTACTGCGGCATCTCCTCACCCGCGTCCAGCCGCTCCTTGATCTTGGCGTGCGCGATGTCGCGCGCCACGACCAGCGGGCCCGTCAGCGAGAGCCGGGTCTTGACCGGGTACTTGGTCAGCTCGGCCAGGATCTCCTCCATCGGCCGGTTGAGGTCGATCTCGACCACGTCGCCGGCCTCGTCGAGGTGCTCGTCGGTGGTGTCCGGGAGGAAGCGCGCCGGATCCTTCTCCAACTGCTCCAGGAACACGCCCTCGGCGGTGATCTTCGCGGTCGCCTGGCGGTCCGCCGAGCAGGACACGGCGATGGCGACGGGCAGCGAGGCCCCGTGGCGGGGGAGCCGGACCACGCGCACGTCGTGGCAGAAGTACTTGCCGCCGAACTGCGCCCCGATGCCGATCTTCTGCGTGAGCTCGAAGACCTTCTGCTCCAGGTCCTTGTCCCGGAAGCCGTGGCCGGTCGGGGAGCCCTCGGCGGGCAGCTCGTCCAGGTAGTGCGCGGAGGCGTACTTGGCGGTCTTCAGCGCGAACTCGGCCGACGTGCCGCCGACGACGATCGCCAGGTGGTAGGGCGGACAGGCCGCCGTGCCGAGCGACCGGATCTTCTGCTCCAGGAACGCCATCATGGAAGCCTCGTTGAGGACCGCCTTGGTCTCCTGGAAGAGGAACGACTTGTTGGCGGAGCCGCCGCCCTTCGCCATGAAGAGGAACTTGTACGCGCCGCCGTCGGTGGCGTACAGCTCGATCTGGGCCGGGAGGTTGGAGCCGGTGTTCTTCTCGTCCCACATGGTCAGCGGGGCCATCTGCGAGTACCGGAGGTTGAGCTTCGTGTACGCGTCGAAGACGCCCCTGGACAGGGCCTCCTCGTCACCGCCCTCGGTGAGCACGTTCTGTCCGCGCTTGCCCATGACGATGGCCGTGCCGGTGTCCTGGCACATGGGCAGGACACCGGCGGCGGCGATGTTCGCGTTCTTCAGGAGGTCCAGCGCGACGAACTTGTCGTTGGACGACGCCTCGGGGTCGTCCACGATGCGCCGCAACTGCGCCAGGTGGGCCGGGCGCAGGTAGTGCGAGATGTCGTGCATGGCCTCGGCCGCGAGCGTGCGCAGGGCCTCCGGAGCCACCTTGAGGAACGTACGGCCGTCGGCCTCGAAGGTCGAGACGCCTTCGGCGGTCACCAGCCGGTACGGCGTGGTGTCCTCTCCCAGAGGGAGCAGATCGGAGTACGCAAACTCTGGCATTACGGCCATTCCTCACTCGGCGACAGCGGCCGGCCTCCCTAGGCCGGCGCAGCCCCAGGGTAGAACGCCGGCGACGCGCCGAGCCTGTGAGGTAGGGCTCACCCCGCACGTGCGCCCGGAGTGCTGGTCGGGCGCCCGGATTCCACGCGGGGCCGTGGAGGTACTGGTCGCGATCTATCGCGTTTGGGTACGCTGGGCCGGTGGACCTCGAGAAGCAGCCCCAGCAGCCCGTCGCTCCGGCCGGTCCCGCGCCCGCCGGCATCCGTGCGTCGGACGCGGACCGCGACCGGATCGCGGACATCCTGCGAGAGGCCGTGGCCGAAGGCAGACTGACCGCCGAGGAGCACGCCGAGCGGATCGACCTCGTCTACCGCGCCAAGACGGTGGGCGAGCTCGGGCCCCTGGTGAGCGACCTGCCGGCGGGTCGAACCGCCCGCCCGGTGGCGTCCCCCTACGCGTACGGTCCCGACGCCCCCGGGGGCCCCGCCGAGAACCTGGTCGCCGTCTTCAGCAGCTCGACCCGCAGGGGGCGTTGGCGTGTGGGGGGCCGGACGAACGCCTTCGCGCTCTTCGGCAGCGTCGAGATCGATCTGACCGAAGCTCTTTTCGGCCAGCGTCTGACGGTCATCAACGCGACGTCCATCTTCGGCAGTGTCGAGATCAAGGTGCCGGAGAACATCTCGCTGCGCGGCACCGGCACCGGCGTCTTCGGCAACTTCGAGGTCGACACACTGGAATCGACCGACCCGGAAGCCCCGGTGGTCGTCGTGAACGGTTATTCCGTCTTCGGGAGCGTCGAGGCGAAACCCAAGCGGGGCAAGCTCATCGCCAACCTCCACGACCAGTTGCGCAAGCACCTCGGCCGCTGACGGCTCCCGGCCGCGTTCCGGCCGGTCCGGGCGCATTCAGGCCAGAAGGCGGCCCGGCGGCCGTGGCGGCGGCCGACGTGGGTACCACTCAGTGCATAGGCGTGCGTACAGCGGGTAGGGAGTGCTGCATCGCCTCTCGCTCACGAAGCCCAAGCCGTCGTCAGGAGTGGACCGTGCTGCAACTGCCGCATCAGCCCCTGCAGGTCGCCGCCGTGCCTTCCCAGCGCAACCCCGCGCGGGAGGACCAGACGGGGCCCTGGCACGCGGAGGCGGTGTGCCGCCGGGACGAGGCCGGGCTGTTCTTCGCCCCGTCGAAGGAGCCGACTGCTGCCCGGCTGTCCCGCGAGGAAGCCGCCAAACAGGTCTGTGCCAGGTGCCCGGTCATGGTGGAGTGCCGTGAACACGCACTGGTGCAGCCCGAGCCGTACGGCGTGTGGGGCGGTCTGACCGCCGCGGAGCGCCGGGTGGTGCTCGCCCGTCGGCGCAGGCGCGACATGGAGCTCAAGGCGGCGACCCCGTCGGACCGGATAGCCGCTGCGGGCTGACGCCGCCGGGGGTCGTACGGTCCGCTGTGCCGCCGGAGGCCGGCGGCGGTGCCCGAAGGCCGCTCCGCGGGATCCTGTGGATGCCGCCCGGTGGTGTGGATGTCGCGTCCGGTGCTGTGGACACGGTGACGGGCCCTCGTTACCCGCGCATCAATCGTCCGCGCATTGATCGGGGCCCGCACGCTCCCGGTATCCGGCACCCGGTGGGTGGAACGGCGGGGCTGTCCGCACGAGAGCCCCGCCGTTCCGCCGGCCCACCTACTGGGCGCGGTCGAAGTCGATCGCGCTGTAGGCGCGCAGCTTCGAGAGCCGGTGCGTGGAGTCGATCTTCCGGATCGTGCCCGACTTGGAGCGCATCACCAGAGACTCGGTGGTGGCCGTCTCCGCGCGGTACCGCACACCGCGCAGCAGCTCGCCGTCCGTGATGCCGGTGGCGACGAAGAAGACGTTGTCGCCGCTCACGAGGTCGTCCGTCGACAGCACCCGGTCGAGGTCGTGCCCGGCGTCCAGTGCGCGCTGCCGCTCGGCCTCGTCCTTGGGCCAGAGCTTGCCCTGGATGACACCGCCCAGGCACTTTATGGCGCACGCCGAGATGATGCCTTCGGGAGTGCCGCCGATGCCCATGAGCAGGTCGACGCCGGTCCCTTCGCGGGCCGCCATGATCGACCCGGCGACGTCCCCGTCGGAGATGAACTTGATCCGGGCGCCGGTCTCCCGGATCTCCCTGACGATGCCCTCGTGGCGGGGGCGGTCGAGGATGACGACGGTGACGTCCTCGGGGGTGGAGCTCTTGGCCTTGGCGACGCGCCGGATGTTCACCGACACCGGGGCGTTGATGTCGACGAAGTCGGCGGCCTCGGGGCCCGTGACCAGCTTGTCCATGTAGAAGACGGCGGACGGGTCGAACATGGCGCCGTGGTCCGCGGCGGCCAGCACGGCGATCGCGTTCGGCATGCCCTTGGCGTTGAGCGTGGTGCCGTCGATCGGGTCGACGGCGATGTCGACCTCGGCACCGGTGCCGTCGCCGACCCGTTCGCCGTTGAACAGCATGGGGGCCTCGTCCTTCTCACCCTCACCGATGACGACGATGCCGTTCATCGAGACGGTGGAGACGAGCGTGCGCATGGCTTTCACGGCGGCGCCGTCGGCGCCGATCTTGTCGCCGCGGCCGACCCAGCGCCCGGCGGCCATCGCGGCGGCCTCGGTGACCCGGACCAACTCCAGGGCCAGGTTGCGGTCGGGGGCCTCCGGGGAGACCTCGAGCTGGGACGGCAGATGATGCTCGGACATCGGAGCGCACCTTTCTGTACGACGACGACCGGAAAAGAGGGTGCTGCGACTCTATCGGTAGGTCGATAAAATGAGCAGTGCGGGTCACGTATGAGCGCCGCCCCGCTGGCTGGTTCCGGCGCCCGCCGTGCCACCATTGGGTCCGTGGCAAGCAAGCGAGGCAAGCAGACGGTCCGGGACATGTTCCTGTCGATGCTCGTGATCACCGCGGTGGCGGGCGTCGTCTACATCTTCATCCCGCACGACGACAAGGCCGACCCCCTCAAGGCCGTCGACTACCGCGTCGAGCTCGCGACGGCCAGGCGTGCCGCGCCGTATCCGGTGGCCGCCCCGGGCGGGCTGCCGAAGGGGTGGAAGCCGACCTCCGTCTCCTACGAGGGGCACGACGGCGCCGGCTGGCACCTCGGCTTCCTCGACCCGGACGGCCGCTACGTGGCGGTGGAGCAGTCCACGAACCCGGCGCAGAAGTACGTGCCCCAGGTCAGCCAACAGGCCGAGGACACCGGACGCACACAGCAGGTGGCCGGCGAGGCCTGGCAGCGCTGGGAGGGTCCCAAGTACGACGCCCTCGTGCTGCACGGCAAGGGCGCGACCACGGTGGTCACGGGCTCGGCCCCGATGGAGCGCCTGGTGGAGATGGCCGCGGCGCTCGAGACGGGTTCCTGACCGAACCCGCCTTCTTCCCGTCCTTCCGTCCACGTGCTCTTCTGTCACCGGACTCTTCCGTCCACGTACTTTTCCGTGCGTGGACGGACCCGTACGTGGACTTCCCCTGCACGTGGAGAAGCCCCGCGGCGCCGAGCGCCGCGGGGCTTCTCTCCGTGCTGCGACGGTCAGACGGTCGTGACGACCTCGTCGTAGGACAGCCGCGGAAGACGCGGGAGCCAGGCGTCGTCGCCCGGCTTGCCGATGTTGACGGCCATGAGCAGCTTGTGGTCGCCGTCCAGGAACTCCTTCTCGATGCCCGCGGCGTCGAAGCCGGTCATCGGGCCGGCGGCGAGGCCGGCGGCACGGACGCCGATGATGAAGTAAGCGGCCTGGAGTGCGGCGTTGAAGAGGGCGGACTGCTCGCGGACCGGGCGCTCCGAGAAGAACGCGTCCTTGGCCTGCGGGAAGTGCGGCAGCAGGGCCGGGAGCTCCTCGTGGAACTCGTGGTCCGCGACGAGGAGCGCGACCAGCGGGGCGGCGGCGGTCTTGGGCCGGTTGCCCTCGGCCATGTGCTTGACGAGGCGCTCGCGCCCTTCGGCCGTGCGGACCAGGACGACACGCAGCGGAGACTGGTTGAAGGCGGTGGGGCCGAACTTGACCAGGTCGTAGATCGCCTGGACCTGCTCGTCGGTCACCGGCTCGTCGGTGAACGTGTTGGCGGTGCGGGCCTCGCGGAAGAGGAGGTCCTGGGCGGCGGGGTCAAGAACGAGGGACATCGGGGGAGCTGCCTTCCGGGCGTACGGGATGCGCGACGAGATCACCGTAACCGAGAAGTAGGTTAACTTTCAACTAAAACGGGTCAGCGGTGATCCACCGCACACGCCCACAGGGCTCTTACCGGGCTCTTGCCGGCCCCACGGTCCTCGCCCGGCCCCACGGCCGTTCACGGGCCGCCCGGTCCTCCGCCGGCGGGTCCTTCGCCGGCGCCCGGTCCGGTCAGTCCGTGCCACCGCCGTCCGCAGCCTCCGCCGGACGGGCCAGCGCCGCGTCCAGCCGGGCGCGCGCGCCTTCGAGCCACCGCCGGCACACCTTCGCCAGCTCCTCGCCCCGCTCCCAGAGGGCCAGCGACTCCTCCAGTGTCGTGCCGCCCGCTTCGAGGCGGCGCACGACCTCGATCAGCTCGTCCCGCGCCTGCTCGTACCCGAGCGTGTCCGTCGCGGCAGCCGTCGTCGTCCCGTCGTCCGTCATGGGATCCACCCTATGTGCGAGGTCCGACAGACCCGCCCGCCCGTCACCCGCCCCACGTCACCGCTCCGCCGCGACCCGGGCCGCCGTGACGTGCGTGTGCCGGTCACCGGGCCTCCTGCGACCAGGACTGTTGTAACCAGGACTGCTGTGACCAGGACTGCTGCCGCTCGTCCCGCGCCACCGGCTCTCCCGGTCACCGGCCCACCGCGGCGGTTCCCCACGTCACCCGTCCACCCGGACCGTGAACTCGCCCTCGGAGACCCGGGCCCGCAGTTCCGCCCCTGACGGCCCCGCGTCCGCGGGGGAGCGCACCACGTGACCGTCCGGCCGTTGCAGCACCGCGTAGCCGCGCTCCAGCGTGGCCGCGGGCGAGAGGGCCACCACCCGGGCCCGGGTGTGCGCGAGCTCGGAGTCGGCGCGGTCCAGCAGATGGCCCAGGACCCGGCGGCTCCGCCCGGTCAGGGCGTCGATCTCCGCCTCCCGCTCGTCCACCATCCGCTGGGGCCGCTCCATCGACGACCTCCCCAGCGCGTGGGCCAGACCGCGCTCCTCCCGGTCGATCAGCCCGCGGAGGGTCCGCAGCGAACGGTCCCGGAGCTGCTGTACGCGGTCGAGCTCCTCGCCCACGTCCGGCACGACCTTCTTCGCCGCGTCCGTCGGTGTCGACGCCCGCAGGTCGGCGACCAGATCCAGCAGCGGGGAGTCGGGCTCGTGGCCGATGGCCGACACCACGGGCGTCCGGCACGCGGCCACCGCCCGGATCAGCTCTTCGTCGGAGAACGGCAGGAGGTCCTCCACGCTGCCGCCACCCCGGGCGACGACGATCACGTCGACCTCGGGCAGCTCGTCGAGCTCCCGCACCGCCTGCACCACCTGGCTGACGGCGTGCACGCCCTGCACGGCGGTGTTGCGCACCTCGAAGCGCACGGCGGGCCAGCGCCGGCGCGCGTTCTCCAGGACATCGCGCTCGGCCGCCGACGCCCGGCCGGACACGAGCCCGATCAACTGCGGCAGGAACGGCAGCGGCTTCTTGCGGTCCAGGGCGAAGAGGCCCTCGGCGGCCAGCGCCTTCTTCAGCTGCTCGAGCCGGACCAGCAGCTCCCCGATGCCGACCGGGCGTATCTCCGTGGCGCGCAGGGACAGCTGCCCGCGCGGCGCGTACCACTCGGGCTTGGCGAGGACGACGACGCGCGCGCCCTCCGTGACCACGTCGGCGATCCGGTCGAAGACCTGCCGGAAGCACGTCACGCTCACCGAGATGTCGTGGGAGGGATCGCGGAGCGTCAGGAAGACCACACCGGCTCCCGGCCGCCGCGACAGCTGGGTGATCTGCCCCTCGACCCAGACCGCGCCCAGCCGGTCGATCCACCCCCCGATCAGCCGTGACACGTCGCCGACGGGCAGCGGGGCTTCCGGGGACGTAGTGAGAGCCATACGGGGGAGCGTATCGGCCGGTGCCGACATCCGGAGTCGCTCCGCCGGTCCCGTGGCGCGCCCACCCGCGGCACGGGCCGGGCCCCCCGGGTACGGCCACCGTCACCCGGCGCGCACCCCGGTCGACCGGCCCCGCACGCGCCCCGCCCCCCGCCCGCCCCGCTCTCAGGCCTCCCCCCGCCTCCACAGGAGGGCCAGCACCACCATCCCCTCACCCACCCAGCACAGGCCCAC
>NZ_JBEXWB010000169.1:0-13085 GCF_040629645.1 Streptomyces sp. NPDC005899
CCGTGAGCTGTCCCCCCGCCGGGCCGAGCAGGCCCGGCAGGCTCTCGCCCGCGCCCAGCAGTGCCCCGGTGCCGTCCTTGCGGCGCAGCCCCAGGGAGAGCGCCTCGTGCCGCGCCGCGACCGCGGCCCGCTTGCGCTCCGCCGCGGTGGCCGCGTCCCGTGCGGCCCCGAGGTCGGACTCCGCCCGGGCGAGCTGCCGCTTGGCGGCCTCGTGCCGCTCGGCCAGTTCAGCGTCCCGCGCGTCCAGTCCCTCCACCTCGGCCCGCAGCTGCTCGTACTCCTCCTGGGCCGCGACCGCCCGCTCCTGGGCGGCGTCCCGGGAGGCCGCCAGCCGGTCGATCTCGGCCTGTGCCGAACCGGCCCGTCCGCGGGCCGCGTTGACCTGGCCGTTCAGCCGGGCGAGGCCCTCACGGCGGTCGGCGATGGCCCGGGCCGCGTCCCTGAGCCGGCGCTCCTCGGCCGCCAACTCCCGCTCCAGGACGGCGCGGTGGGCGGCCGTGTCCTCCAGGGCGTGCTCGGCCGCCTCCAGGGCCGCCGACAGCTCGGCCTCCTGCTCACGGATGCGGGCCGCTTCGCGTTCCATGTCCTCGGGTTCGCGCCCGCGGCGTTCCTCCTCCGGCGCCGTGGACGCGCTCTTCACCCGGGCTTCGGCGAGCGAGATCGTCCCGCGCACCCGCTCCGCCAGCTGGGAGAGGTCGTACCAGGTCTGCTGGGCCCGCTGGAGCCGCGGCGCCAGCCGCCGGACCTCGTCCTCCAGGTCCGCCTCCCGGGAGAGCGCCGCCTTGAGGTCCGCCTCCGCCGCCTCCCTGCGTCGCTTGAGGGCCGCCTCGTCGGCGATCTCGCTCCGCAAGGCCTCCCGGAGCCGCACCAGGTCGTCGGCGAGGAGGCGGAGCCGCGCGTCCCGCAGGTCCGCCTGGATGACGGCGGCCCTGCGCGCCACCGCGGCCTGCCTGCCGAGCGGCTTGAGCTGGCGCCGCAGCTCACCGGTCAGGTCCTGGACCCGGGCGAGGTTGGCCCCCATCGCCTCCAGCTTCCGCAGCGCCTTCTCCTTGCGCTTGCGGTGCTTGAGGACGCCGGCCGCCTCCTCGATGAAGGCGCGCCTTCCCATGGGATCGGCGTGCAGCACGGAGTCGAGCCGGCCCTGACCGACGATGACGTGCATCTCGCGGCCGATTCCGGAATCCGAAAGGAGTTCCTGGATGTCGAGCAACCGGCAGGTGTCGCCGTTGATGCGGTATTCGCTGCCGCCGTTGCGGAACATGATCCGGGTGATGGTCACTTCGGCGTACTCGATGGGCAGTGCGCCATCGGAATTGTCGATCGTCAACGACACTTCCGCGCGGCCCAGCGGTGGTCTGCCGGTCGTACCGGCGAAGATCACGTCTTCCATCTTTCCGCCGCGCAGCGATTTCGCCCCCTGTTCACCCATCACCCAGGAGAGCGCGTCCACCACATTGGATTTGCCGGACCCGTTGGGTCCGACCACGCAGGTGATCCCCGGTTCGAACCGCAGGGTGGTGGCGGAGGCGAATGACTTGAAACCACGCAGGGTCAGGGCCTTGAGGTGCACGCCGCCGGACTCTACCTTTCACTCTCGGTTTCGCTGATGAAGGTGCAGGGCACATCAGACGGTAGGCGAAGAGGGAGAGGCCGAGGCGAGGCCGGGGGGAATGAAAAAAGGGACGCCGGGGGCGTCCCTTGTCCATCGTGCGGTGTCCGTCGTGACGGATCGCCTACGGGCGGGGTGTCGTGCGGTTCCCGGCGCCCAGGACGACGATCCGTGACGGAGACATTCCGGTGATGCTCTCCAGCGACTGGCGCTTACTGCCGACCGGCCCGGATGGGCCCGCGGTCAGGTCAGCGCCGGCTCCGCCTGGGGTACGTCGATGTCGATGCTGTCGAGCAGCGACTCCTGGTGCTGGGCGGCGGCGCTCAGCGCGTCCTTCTCGTCCTGGATCCGGGCGAGCTCGGATTCCAGGTCGTGGACGCGCTTCTGAAGCCGTCGCATCTCGGCGAGGAGTCGCGGGTCGGAACCGCCGACGTAACCGAGAAGCGCCTTTGCCATGATGAATGGTCCTCCACACTGAGTGACCGACCGATGCGGTGTGGGTCGTATGGGAATCGCACCCGCGATGTTCGACAGTGAGTGGTCCTCACTGCGGTTCTGCCGTCAACCAGCACCGCCGAACAGCTGGGGTGCGCGGGGATTTCAGCGTCTCACCAAAAACTTTGACGGTCAACACGATCACACCCCGTGAGGCGGGTGTCCCGGGGCGCGCGGCTTCGGCGATCTTGCGGCGCGACTCTCCTACGGGACCCCGTGGGGTGTGTAGATCTTCGTCAATGCCGCAGCCTGGCACGGCATCCACTTCTTGGCAACCATGCTCCGTCGACGGCTGCTTTCGCAGGTCATTTCGGGTGCACCGCTCCCGGGCCCCTTCCTGCTCACCCACCGCCGCACGCCGGGCACCCTGCGAATCCGGGCCCCGGACGGCGGCCGGATCAGCGGATGGCGAATCCGTCGTAACCACCGCGGGGCGTGTCCCAGATCTCAGTCACGCCTTCCACGCGGCCGGGTGTGTCGCCGCGGGCCAGCCAGTCCAGCAGGCGGTGGCAATTCTCACGCGGTCCTTCGGCCACGACCTGCACCCGGCCGTCGTCCAGGTTGAGCGCGAAGCCGGTGAGACTTCCGATCTCCAGAGCGTTTGCCCTGGTGAACCAGCGGAATCCTACTTGCTGTACTCGGCCGCGTACCCATACGACGAGCCGTGCTTCTTCGTTCATGCCCGAACGCTAACGGGCCAATTGCCCGCGGAGCACCTCTGCCAAATACGCCATGGCGTACAGTCCCCTCGCAATAGCTCACCCGATCGGGTGAGTGATGGTGAACACGGTGACGCCGCAGTGGCGCTCCGAGCACGAGGAAGGCACAGCGCATGGGACGCCATCGACGCGCAGGCGCAGCCCCCGCAGCTGAGCGGCGAGCAGCCGTCGCCGACGGCAAAGGCCGCGGTGCCCGCCGGAGGAAGCGGGGCGCGACGCCTCTGCGCACCGGGCTGCTCGGCGTCTCCGCGGCTGTGGCCGTGGGCGCCGTCGCCGTCGCGTCGGGTCTGCTCCCCGGCGGCGACACCTACAGCGTCAGCGGCGGTTCCGCCGCGGACCAGGTGCGCGCGGGCGGCGGCGCCCCCGACCTGCTGACCCAGGGCGGCTCCTCCGCCGATCCCACCGACGGCGCCTCGGCCTCCGCGTCCGGGCAGGCCGGCAGGGGTACGGACCGCCCCGCTCCGCCCTCGACATCCGCCTCGGCCACCCCCGCCGGCACGCCGTCGGCCACCGCGTCCAAGGAGGCCGGCCGGCAGACGAAGGCGCCGTCGCGGACCGCGAAGCCGACGCCGTCCAGGACGCCGGAGCGGACGAAGGCGCCCTCCGTGAAGCCTGAGAGGAGCACGAGCCCGGCGGCGAAGGCACCGGCCGCGCCCAGGACGTCGTCGGCCGCGCCGGGCGGCGAGAGCTCCTCGCCGGCTGCCGCCTCCGCCCAGGAGGCGGTGCTCGCCCTCGTCAACTCGGAGCGCGCGAAGGTCGGCTGCCGTCCGGTCACCGCGAGCGCCCCGCTGACCGCTCTCGCCCAGAACTTCAGCGAGGACATGGCCGCCCGGGACTTCTTCGCCCACACCGACCCCGACGGCGCCAGTCCCTGGGACCGCGCGGCCAAGGCCGGAGTCGAGGGCCTCGGGGGCGAGAACATAGCCCGCGGCCAGGCCGACGCACAGGCGGTGATGGACGCCTGGATGAACAGCGACGGCCATCGTGCAAACATTCTCAACTGCGATTACACGACGCTCGGAGTGGGCGTGCACTTCGGCTCCGGCGGTCCCTGGTGGACGCAGGACTTCGGCTTCTGAGAAGCCGGCGGCCGAGGCCGGACAGCTGTTCCCGGGCCGGCGCCCTCCCGCACGCGATGGAGGCGCGGCCGCCGCTGCGCCACCGACCGCCCCCGGGCCCACTCCCGCGCAGCGCTCTCCCCGGGTGAGCGCTGTGCGGACGTAAGCTGACGTCATGAGTGAGCCGGAGACGCAAGAGGCGCGGGACGAGGGCGTGTTCCCGTTCGACGTCTTCTCACGGCAGTGCCCCTCGCGCGGGGCGCTGGAACACGTCACGGGCCGATGGGGCGGGCTGACGCTGGGGGCGCTGCTGGAGAGCGGCGCCCGCTTCAACGAGCTCCGCCGCCGGGTCGACGGAGTCAGCGAGAAGATGCTCTCCCAGACCTTGCACGCACTGGAACGCGACGGCCTGGTGCTCCGGGACGCGCGTCCCACCAACCCGCCACGCGTCGACTACGAGCTGACGCCTCTGGGGCGTGAGGTGGCCGGCCGGCTGCTCGGGCTCATCCACCTCCTGGAGAACCGGATGCCCGAGGTGCTCGAGGCCCGGGGCCGGTACGACGCCGCCCGCGAGGCCCGGTAGCTCATCCCCCACGCCTCCGGCCCGGGTCGCCCCGCCACCCGCCCCCGGCCCGCCGTCTATGCCGGCACGCGCGGCGGACGCTGGCAGCGGGGGCAGAAGTAGCTGGACCGGTTCATCCACGGCCGGCGGCGGATCGGCGTACCGCATCGGTGGCACGGCTCGTCCTCACGGCCGTACGCGTCGAGCGACCGGTCGAAGTAGCCGGACTCGCCGTTCACGTTGACGTACAGGCTGTCGAAGCTGGTGCCGCCCTGGGCGAGGGCCTCCCGCATCACCTCCCGGATGTGCCCGAGCAGCTCCGCCGTCCCGGGGCGGGTCAGCGTCGCGGTCGGCCGCTCGTAGTGCAACCTGCTGCGCCACAGCGCCTCGTCGGCGTAGATGTTGCCGACACCGCTGATCAGCGACTGGTCGAGCAGGGCCCGCTTCACCGTCGTGCGGCGCAGGCGCAGTGCCACGTGGAACGCCGCGTCGTCGAAGGCCGGGTCCAGGGGGTCGCGGGCGATGTGCGCGATGACGTCGGGCAGTCCGTCGGGGGTGTTGTCGTGCAGCGAGAGTCCGCCGAAGGTGCGCTGGTCGACGAAGCGCAGCTCCGTGCCGAGGGCGTCGTCGAAACGGATCCTGACCCGCAGGTGCTTCTCGTCCGCGGCCGCCTCCGGCTGCACGAGCAGCTGACCGCTCATCCCGAGGTGGCCGAGCATGGAGCACGCCGCCCCGTCGAGGGGGACCCAGAGGTACTTCCCGCGGCGCATCGCCGTGCCGAAGCGCAGGCCGGGCAGCCGGGCCGCGAAGTCCACGCCGCCGGCCGGATGGCGGCGGACCGCACGCGGGTGCAGGACCTCGACCTCGCCGACGGTGCGCCCGGTGACCCAGCGTTCCAGGCCGCGCCGTACGACTTCGACCTCGGGCAGTTCCGGCACGGTGGCACTCCTTCGGGGCGGGACGACACGGCGAGAGCCCCTCGGTGCACCAGGCACCGAGGGGCTCTCGGACTTGCTCAGGCCGGAGCGGCGTCCGTGGGAACCGGGGTGGCAGGGGTGTCGGCGGCCCCTGCCGCGGCGGCGGCCTTCGCCGCCTCCTCCCGTGCTTCCGCGGCGGCGCTGATCTCGCGCCAGGCGGACTCCGCCGCCTGCTGCTCCGCTTCCTTCTTGCTACGGCCGGTGCCGGTGCCGTACGAGACACCACCGACGCGAGCGGCAGCAGTGAAGGTCTTCTCGTGGTCGGGTCCGGTCTCCGTGACGAGGTACTCGGGGACTCCGAGGCTCTCGCTCGCGGTGAGCTCCTGGAGACTGGTCTTCCAGTCCAGGCCGGCTCCGAGGCTGGAGGACCTGTCGATCAGCGGGTCGAAGAGCCGGTGGACCAGCTCCGAGGCCGCGCCGAGGCCCTGGTCGAGATAGACGGCGCCGATCACCGCTTCAAGGGTGTCGGCGAGGATGGAAGCCTTGTCCCGGCCCCCCGTGCCCTCTTCACCGCGGCCGAGCCGGATGAAGGAGCCGAGTTCGAGGCCGCGGCCCACCTCCGCTAGCGCACGCGAGTTGACCACCGCGGCCCGCAACTTGGCCAGCTGGCCTTCGGGCAGGTCGGGGTGGGTGCGGTACAGCGTGTCCGTGACCACCAGGCCGAGCACCGAATCCCCGAGGAATTCGAGCCGCTCGTTGGTGGGCAGACCGCCGTTCTCGTATGCGTACGAACGATGGGTCAGCGCACGCACCAGAAGGGCGGACTCGAGGTGATACCCGAGCCGCCCTTCCAGAAGCGTGTGGGACGAGGCTGTGTTGACGTTGTCTGCCTGCTTCTTGGCGCTGGACAACTCAGACATCGGGCCTCTCACCAGCCGCTCAGACCTCGAGGACCTGGCGCTTGTTGTAGGTGCCGCAGCTCGGGCACGCAATGTGCTGGAGCTTCGGCTCCTGGCAACGCTCGCACGAAACCAGGGTGGGGACCGCAGCCTTCCACTGCGACCGGCGGTGGCGCGTGTTGCTGCGCGACATCTTCCGCTTCGGAACAGCCACGGCTACTTCTCCTGCTTCTCGTCGACGCCCGGTTCGGCGCCGCCCATGTTGTCCTTCTCGCCGTCCTGAACGGTCTCGGCGAGTCCTTGCAGTGCCGCCCAACGCATGTCGACGGCATCGTGGTGGTGGCCCGGATTCTCGTCCAGCCTGATTCCGCACTCGGAACACAGACCGGCACAGGTCTCCTTGCACACCGGCTGCAGCGGCAGTGCGAGCACCACCGCGTCCCGCAGCACAGGCTCGAGGTCGAACAGACCGTCCTCGAGAAAGAACCTGTCCTCGTCGTCCTCGGCGTCGTCGACCGGGTCCGCGGTCCTGCTGCGGTTCCGGTCATCGGCGTCAGGGTACGAGAACATCTCCTGGAAGTCCGCTTCGACATCGAGGCGCAGCGGCTCCAGACACCTTACGCACTCCCCCTCGGCCGTCGCACGGGCGGTCCCTGTGACGAGCACGCCCTCCATGACGGATTCGAGGCGGAGGTCCAGCGCCAGCGGCGCGTTCTCCGGTACACCGACGACCCCGTCGATGCCGAGGTCCTTCGGCGCCGGAACCGAGCGGGTCAGCCGCTTCAGGGCACCAGGACGCCGGCCCAGCTCGCGCGTATCGAACACGAGGGGGTTGCGGTGGTCGAGGTGGCCGTTCAGGGCTTCTCCTGCTTTCGAGCTCATGTGCGACGTGCGGCTTGGGGAGGGCCGCCCCGATCCGGAAGGGATACGGGCAGCCGGGATCGCGGACATACGCGCGACCGAACAGCCAGGATACTGGACGTACCGCCCAGGGCCCAATCCGGTCCGCCCGGCCGCCGGGGCGCCCGCCTCAGCGGCCCTGCTCGTACCGGCGCAGCTGCTCCAGGTCGATCATGCCGGTGTCGAACAGGCTGGTCTCGTCGAGCGCGCTCTCGCCCTGCCGCGCGGGCGCCTGAGGCTGCTGGGCGGAGTCCTGCGGCTGCTGCGCCCAGCCGTAGTCCTGCTGCTGGTCCGACGCGTAGCCGCCCTGCTGCTGGTAGCCGGCGTACGGGTCGGGCTGCTGCTGGTAGGGGGAGTACGGGTCCGCCTGCTGGAGCGGCTGCTCCTGGTATCCGTACGGCTGCGCGTACTCCGGCCCGGGCTGCCCCTGGGCGGGGAAGCCCGCCTGCGAGGGGTCCTGGTAGCCGGCCGGGGAGGAGGGATCCCGGTAGTCGGCCGCCGGGGCGTAGTCCGGCTGCGCGGGCTCCGCGTACTGCGGCTGCCCCAGGCGCTGCGGCGCCGGGGCCGCGGCCTCGGCGAGGCCCGCCCAGTGGTCCTCGTCACTGGTGTGCACGGGAGCGCCCCCGGCGTCCTGCGCCGCCATGTGCGCGCCGAGTTCGTCGGTGGCGACCCGGCCGTGCAGCTTCTGCCGGCCCCGGCCGACCGCCTCCAGGGTCTTGGCCAGCACCGCCTCGAAGGCGCCGAGCTTGGTGTCGACGTAGTCGTCCGCCCGCCGCCTGAGCGTCTCGGGGTCCGCGCTGCGCTCGGGGGCCTCCGCGAAGTCGGGGTCCTCGTAGCCCTGCGCGTCGAGCCCCTCACCGCGTCCCAGGAGCTTCTCCCGGCCGCGGTCGACGGAGCCGATGGTCTTGGTCAGGACGACCTCGAAGTTGGCGAGCTTGCTGTCGACGTACTCGTCGGCCTCGCCGCGCACCTCGTCGGCCTCCTGACGGGCTTCGGCGAGGATCCGGTCGGCCTCCGCCTGGGAGCGCCGGACGATCTCGGTGTCGGAGATCAGGGTGCCGCGCCGGGCGTGGGCCGCCTCGATGATCCGCTCGGCCTCCTGCCGGGCCTGCTCGACGAGCTGCTCCCGGCCGCCGATGAGCTCCTCGGCGTGGGCGAGGGAGTCGGGCAGCGCCTCGCGCACCTCCTCGAGCATCGCGAGCAGCTCGGCGCGGTTGACCACGCAGGAGGCCGACATGGGCATGGAGCGGGCGTTCCCGACCGTTTCGACGATCTCGTCGAGCTTCTTCTGCACGTCCACCGTGTGCTCGCCACTCTCTGCTGCTGTTGGAGACGGACGGGACGACTGTAAGGCCACCCGCCCGCCGCCCGACACCTGGTGGCGGGCGGCCGGTCCGTCACTTCTGGCCGAGGCGCTCCACGAGGGCCTGGTGGACCGTCGGCGGCAGCAGGTGCGAGACGTCGCCACCCCAGGTGGCGACCTCCTTGACCAGGGAGGACGACAGGAAGCTGTAGGTGGGGTTCGTCGGCACGAAGAGCGTTTCGACCCCCGAGAGCCCGTTGTTCATCTGGGCCATCTGCAGCTCGTAGTCGAAGTCGCTGACGGCGCGCAGGCCCTTCACGATGGCCGGGATCTCGCGCTGCTTGCAGAAGTCGACCAGCAGGCCGTGGAAGGACTCGACCTCGACGTTGCCGAAGCCCGCCGTGACCTCGCGGATCAGCTCGATCCGCTCCTCCACGGTGAACAGCCCCTTCTTGGACTGGTTGATCATCACCGCGACGTGCACGACGTCGTACAGCTTCGAGGCTCGGCCAATGATGTCGAGATGTCCGTTGGTGATGGGGTCGAACGACCCCGGACAGACGGCGCGGCGCAACGTGGTTCCCTCGCTCTCCGGTGCGGTCATCGTGCGTCTTCGCACGTGGAAGCGGCGCGACCGTACCAAAGCGTTCCCTCGCCGTAACGACGGGCCCGCAACGGCTCGAATCCCGGTGGCCAGGTGAACTCTCCGCCCCGTGTGCTCCGCTCCACCGTGACGAGGGCATCGCCGGAGAGCCACCCCTGAGCACGGAGTGTGAGCAGTATCTCGCCAAGATCGCCATCGGTGACGGCGTACGGCGGGTCCAGGAACACCACGTCGAACGGCTGCTCCGGTGCCGGTCCTGTCACGATCTGCTCGGCTCTGCCGGCCCGGACCTCGGCACCGGGAAGCCCCAGGGTGCGGACGTTGTCACGGACGGTGCGTACGGCCTTGGCGTCGGCCTCGACGAGCAGCGCGTGGGACGCTCCGCGGGAGAGCGCCTCGAGGCCGACGGCACCGGATCCGGCGTAGAGATCGGCGACGCGGACGCCGTCGAGGGTGCCCAGGAGCGCCTCCCACGTGGAGAACAGCCCTTCGCGTGCGCGGTCGGAGGTGGGGCGGGTGCCGGTGCCGGGCGGGACGGCCAGGCGGCGTCCGCCGGCCGCTCCTGCGATCACGCGGGTCATGGGTGTCTGGTCCTCGGGTCGCGGGCGGCGCGCAGGACGGGACGCGCGCCGTACTGCCACGATATGACGTCGCGGCTGGTCGCTCCCTCACCCCTTGTCGAGGTACTCCTCACGGTCCTTGTCCAGCAGCGCGTCCAGGGCGGTGCGCAGCTCGGGCAGCCCTTCGAGGTCCGGGTCGGCCGCGACGACGCGGACGGCCTCCTCCCGTGCCGCGGCGATGACCTCCTCGTCGTCGATGACGCTGAGCACCCGCAGGGAGGAGCGGACGCCGGACTGGGCCTGGCCGAGGACGTCCCCCTCGCGGCGCTGTTCGAGGTCGATCCGCGAGAGCTCGAAGCCGTCGAGGGTGGCGGCGACCGCGGAGAGCCTCGCTCGGGCCGGGCTCGCCTCGTGCGCCTCGCTGACCAGCAGGCAGAGGCCCGGCGCCGAGCCGCGTCCGACCCGGCCGCGCAGCTGGTGCAGCTGGGAGACGCCGAAGCGGTCGGCGTCCATGATGACCATCGCGGTGGCGTTGGGGACGTTGACGCCGACCTCGATGACGGTGGTCGCGACCAGCACGTCGGCCTGGCCGGCGGCGAAGCGGCGCATCACCTCGTCCTTGTCGTCGGGGTGCATCCTGCCGTGGAGCACCTCGACCCTCAGACCGGCCAGGGCGCCCGCGGAGAGCTCGCCGGCGAGGTCCAGGACCGCGAGCGGCGGGCGCTTCTCGGCGTCGTCCTCGGCGGCCGCCTTCTTCCCCTTCTTCTTCTCCGCCGCCTCCTCGGCGTCGTCACCGATGCGGGGGCACACGACGTACGCCTGGTGGCCGTTGCCGACCTCCTCGCGGACGCGCTCCCAGGCCCGGCTGAGGAAGTGCGGCTTGTCCTTCGCGGGGACGACGTGGCTGGCGATGGGCGAGCGGCCGGCCGGGAGCTGGTCCAGGACGGACGTCTCCAGGTCGCCGAAGACCGTCATCGCGACCGTACGGGGGATGGGGGTCGCGGTCATCACGAGCAGGTGGGGCGGCTGCTTCCCCTTGGAGCGCAGGGCGTCGCGCTGCTCGACGCCGAAGCGGTGCTGCTCGTCGACGACGACGAGGCCGAGGTCGTGGAACTTCACCTTGTCCTCGATGAGCGCGTGGGTGCCGATGACGATCCCGGCCTCCCCCGTGACGAGGTCGAGCAGCGCCCGGCGGCGGGCCGCGGTGCCCATGGAGCCGGTGAGCAGGACGACCTTGGTGCCGCGGTCGGAGCCGCCGAGCATCCCTCCCTCGGCGAGTTCGCCCATCATCTCGGTGATGGAGCGGTGGTGCTGCTGGGCGAGGACCTCGGTGGGGGCGAGCAGCGCCGTCTGCCCGCCGGCGTCGACGACGCGGAGCATGGCGCGCAGGGCGACCAGCGTCTTGCCGGAGCCCACCTCGCCCTGGAGCAGCCGGTGCATGGGGTGCCGGGTCGCCAGGTCGCCGAAGATCTCCTCGGTGACCTTGTGCTGGCCTTCGGTGAGGGTGAAGGGGAGCTTGGCGTCGAAGGCGTCGAGGAGGCCGTCGGGGACGGCTCCGCGGGCCACGGCCGGGAGCTGGGTGTCGGCGTACCGGCGGCGGGCGAGGGCCACCTGGAGGACGAAGGCCTCGTCCCAGCGCAGTCTCTCCCGCGCGGCGGCGATGTCCGCCTTGGTGTGCGGGCGGTGGATCCTGAGCAGCGCCTCGGGCAGGGGGACGAATCCGCGTCCCTCGCGCAGGGTCGGGGGCAGCGGGTCCACGGCGTCCACGGCGCTCGGCAGGACGGTGTCGACCGCCTTGGCGATGCGCCAGGAGTCGAGCTGCTTGCAGGCCGGGTAGATCGGCAACAGCTGTCCCGCGAAGGCGCCGACGGCCTCCGTCGCCTCGTCCTCGTCCCGGGTGTCGAGCAGCTGGTAGGTGGGGTGGGCGAGTTGCATCCTGCGGTTGAAGACGGAGACCTTGCCCGCGAACATCGCGCGCCTGCCGGGGAGGAGTTCCTTGTGGGGCTTGTGCACGCCGTGGCCGAAGAAGACCAGCTGGAGTCTGCCGCTGCCGTCGGTGAGGGTGACCTCGAGGCGCTTGCCGCGGCCGTTGTTGAACATCATGATCCGCGCGTCGGCGACCTGTGCGACCACGGTCACGTGCTCGTCCAGCGGGAGTTCGGCGAGCGCCGTGAGGCGGCCGCGCTCCTCGTAGCGCCGCGGGTAGTGGTGCAGCAGATCACCGACCGTGTGCAGGTCGAGGTGTTCGGCCATCACCTTCGCGGTGGCTCCGCCGAGCAGCTTCTTGAGGGGTTCGTCGAAAGCGGACACGCGGCCCATTGCACACCACGCCACTGACAGGTGTCGCGGGACACCGCGGCGCTGGGGCAGGCCCCCGGTCCTGGTCAGCGGTTCACTCGACGCCGATCAGCAGCGGGGCCGCCTGGTGGCCGCCCCGGTAGACCACCGTGTCGACGGCCAGGTGGCCTTCGCGGACGTGTGCGCACAGGTCGTCGGCCAGGGTGCCGGGAACGTCCTCGCCGAGGACCAGGGTGACGAGTTCGCCGCCCGCCGACAGCATCCGGTCCAGGACCGTGCGGGCGGTGCGGGACACGTCGTCGCCGATCACGGCGACGTCCCCGTCGATCAGGCCGAGGATGTCGCCGGCCTGGCAGACGCCGGCCGTGGTCCACGACCGCAGTTCGGCGACGGCCAGTTCGGCGTACCGGGTGGCACCGGCCGCCGCGGTCATGGCGACCACGTCCTCGTCGAAGCTGCGGTCCGGTTCGTGGACGGCGAGGGCGGCGATGCCCTGGACGGCGGCGCGGGTGGGGATCAGGGCCACCCGGACGCCTTCGGCGCGGGCCTGTTCGGCGGCCGCCGCGGCGGTGTGGCGCAGTCGCGCGTCGTTGGGCAGCAGGACCACCTCGCGGGCGTGGGCCCGGCGGATCGCGTCGACCAGTTCCCCGCTGGCGGGCGGCTCCCCCGGTCGTGCCAGCACCGTGGTCGCCCCCGCCTCCGCGCAGACGCCCGCGAGCCCGTCACCGGGGACGACGACGACGACCGCGCGCTGGGCCGGTTCCAGGCGGGCGCGGACCCGGTCGGCGGCGAAGTGGGTGATCCGGATCCGGTAGGGCCGGCCCGCCTCGACACCGGCCTCGACGGCCGCTCCCGCGTCGTCGACGTGCACGTGGACGTTCCACAGCCCGTCACCGCCGACCACCACCAGCGAGTCCCCCAGCGCGTCGAGCCGGTCGCGCAGCCGGCCGACGGCCTCGTCCCCGGCTTCCAGCAGGTAGATCACCTCGAAGGCGGGGCCGCCCTCCGGGTCCGCCTCGGCGCAGTCCCCGGTCAGCGGGAGCGCGCCGGGGTCCGCCGTGCGGACCGCGGGGGCCGGTGCCCGGCCGCCCACGGCCTCCAGCAGGGCACCGAGGACGGTCACCACCCCCTCCCCGCCCGCGTCCACGACGCCCGCGCGGC
>NZ_JBEXWB010000170.1:0-12901 GCF_040629645.1 Streptomyces sp. NPDC005899
CGCGCCGGGAGCGCGTCCAGGGGTGCGTGCTCCGCCCGGGTGACGACGGCCCGGCCCGTCGCCTTCCCGTACGCCAGGAGGTCGATCCGCGCCGCCGCGTACGGGGTGGCGCCGCCCGTCGCCGCCAGCCGGGCCATCGCCTCGTCCAGGCCGGCGGCGCGCACGGTGTCGACGACCATCAGCGAGGTGGCCACCCGGCGGAGGCCGAGCGAGGCGGAAAGGATGACGCCGGTCAGTCCCAGGCCCCCCGCTGTCGCGTCGAACAGCGGGGTCCCCGGCAGCACGGTGCGCACCTCCCCGTCGGCGGTGAGCAGTTCGAGGGAACGCACGTGCCGGGCGAAGGACCCGGCCCAGCGGTGGTTCCGGCCGTGGACGTCGGAGCCGATGGCCCCGCCGACGGTGACGTGGCGGGTCGCGGGGGTGACCGGCACGAACCAGCCGAGGGGCAGCACCACCCGCATCAGCTGGTGCAGGCTGACCCCGGCCTCGCAGACCACGGTGCCGTCGACGGCGTCGACCGAGCGGATCCGGTCCAGCCCGGTCATGTCGACGACGGAGCCGCCCGCGTTCTGCGCGGCGTCACCGTGGGCGCGCCCCAGTCCGCGGGCGACGACCCCGCGTGGCCCGCGCCCCCGCACGGCGACCACGGCCTCTTCGTACGTACGCGGGCCGAACCGCAGGGCGGTCGTCGGGGAGGTGCGGCCCCAGCCGGTCATGGACACCGTGTCGACGGACATGCAGGTGACCGTATCGCCCGGGAAAACCCTTTTGAGGGATTTGTTACAGCACTCACCGAAACGGGTGACCCACGGTCGCGACGGCAGGGGGCCTCGGTTTTCCGCGCCCGGCAGGGTACGCGTACGTCATGGACTGGCTGACGAAACTTCCCGTCATCGGGCCGCCCCTCGCGCGGCTCATGGAGACGCACGCCTGGCGCTCCTACGAGACGCTCGAGCGGGCCCACTGGGCCAGGCTCGCCGCGGCGGTCACCTTCCTCAGCTTCCTGGCGCTCTTCCCGCTCATCGCGGTCGGGGCGGCGATCGGCGCGGCGCTGCTCTCCGCCGACCAGCTCGAGACGATCGAGGACAAGCTCGCCGAGCAGGTACCCGGCATCTCGGACCAGCTCGGCATCGACAACCTGGTCGCCCACGCCGGCACGGTCGGCCTCGTGGCCGGTGC
The DNA here is from genome assembly GCF_040629645.1 of Streptomyces sp. NPDC005899. Taxonomy (NCBI): domain Bacteria; kingdom Bacillati; phylum Actinomycetota; class Actinomycetes; order Kitasatosporales; family Streptomycetaceae; genus Streptomyces; species Streptomyces sp. NPDC005899. The sequence continues at coordinate 1,180 of NZ_JBEXWB010000170.1, forward strand.
GCTGCTGCTGTTCACCGGCATCGGCTGGATCGGTTCGCTGCGCGAGTGCCTGCGCGCCGTGTGGCAGAGGGACGACGTGGACGAGGGCAACCCCGTGGTCCGCAAGGGCAAGGACGCCGTGCTGCTGCTCGGGCTCGGCGGTGCGGCACTCGTGACGCTCGCCGCGTCCACCGGGGGCTCCACCGCCATCGGGTGGACCGCCGACCTCCTCGGCATCCCGGAGCACGGCGCGGGCGGCGTGCTGCTCCAGGTGGCCGCCCTGGCCGTGGCCGCTTTCGCGGACTTCCTCCTGCTCCTCTACCTGCTCACCCTGCTGCCGGGCGTGGAGCCGCCCCGGCGCCGGCTGATCGTCGCCGGAGTCATCGGCGCCGTCGGCTTCGAGCTCCTCAAGCTGCTGCTCGGCAGCTACATGAGCGGAGTCGCCTCCAAGAGCATGTACGGCGCCTTCGGCGTCCCGGTCGCGCTCCTGCTGTGGATCAACCTCAGCGCGAAGCTGCTGCTGTTCTGCGCAGCCTGGACGGCCACGCCCAGCAAGCAGGGCGCGCGGGGGCCGGTCAGCGGCGGGGCAGACGCCGCACCAGGTCCGGCAGAGGCCAGCGCCGGTTGACCAGGAAGATGCCGCCGGCCAGCACGAGCAGCAGCCCGCCGGCGACCGACAGCGCCGTCCAGGCCCCGCGGGACCCGCCGGCGGGGTGCGCGGAGGCCGCCTCGGTGGAGGTCCCGTCACCCGGGGCCGCGTCCTCGCCGGTGGGCTGGGCGCCCTTGCCGGTACCCGTGCCGACCTCGGCGGACTTCGGCGGCACCAGTTCGCCGACCGGCGCCACCCTGCCGCTCGCCGCGAAGCCCCAGTCCAGCAGTCCGGCCGCCTCCTTGTAGACGGCGTGGCTGACGTCGGACGACGGGTTCATGACGGTGACGAGCAGCACCTTGCCGTTGCGCTCGGCGACACCGGTGAAGGTGTTGCCCGCGTGCGTGGTGTAGCCGTTCTTGACGCCGGCGATGCCCTGGTAGGGGTCCACCCCGATGTCGCCGGTGATCAGCCTGTTGGTGTTCTGGATCTCGAAGCTCTCCCGCTTCTTGCCCTTCTTCTGCTCACCGGGGAACTCCGCGGTCGCCGTCGCGCAGTACTCGCGGAAGTCCGCCTTCTGCAGCCCGCTCCGGGCGAACAGCGTCAGGTCGTAGGCACTGGACACCTGGGCGGGGGCGTCGTACCCGTCGGGGGAGACGACCGTCGTGTCGAGGGCCTGCAACTCCTCGGCGTGGCGCTGCATCGCCGCGACCGTGGCGTCGATCCCGCCGTACATCGAGGACAGGACGTGCACCGCGTCGTTGCCCGAGCGGAGGAACACCCCGAGCCACAGGTCGTGGACGGTGTAGGAGTGGTCCTCCTTGAGGCCCACCAGGCTGCTGCCCGCTCCGACGTCGGCGAGCTCCCTCTCGGTCACCGTGTGGGTCATGCTCCTGGGCTGAAGGGCGGGCAGGACCGTGTCCGCGAAGAGCATCTTCAGGGTGGAGGCCGGCGGCAGCCGCCAGTGGGCGTTGTGGGACGCGAGGACCTGGCCGTTCTCCGCGTCCGCGACGATCCACGAACGGGCCGTGAGGTCCTTCGGCAGGACCGGTGTGCCGGGACCGAGGTTCACCTGGGTGCCCACCGCGCCCAGTCGCGCGCCGCCCACCTTCGACATCTGCGCGGGCGGCTTCGGCTGTTTGTCCTTGTCCTTGTCCTTGTCGGCCGCCACTCCGGGACCGACGACACAGACGGACAGCAACGCGGCAGAGAGGACCGTCAATGCGGTCTTTTTCAGAGCAGGCACGGTCGAGAACGTACAGGGCGTTGCTGAGGACGCGGACCCGGACGGCCTGACCCGCCGTGCATACCGCCGGTACAGCCCACCCCGCGCGTCCGGTCCCGGGCGTGACGGCGATACTGGTGCCATGAAGCTCAGCCGTCCCGTGTCCTGGTTCCTGCTCGCCTTCGGGGTGTGGAGCTGGTTCATCTGGGTCACTTTCGTCAAGAACCTGTGGAAGGACGGCAGCGGGCTCGCGTTCGACGACGCCGGCGACCCGACCGCGTACTTCTGGGTGCACCTGCTGCTCGCCGTCACGTCGTTTCTTCTGGGGACGGCCGTCGGGGTCATCGGGTTCCGTGGCGTCAGGGCCGCGCGGCGCGAAGGCGCGTGACATACCCGGCCGGCGAGTGAGCACGGACGGGCGGTATCCGGTGGGTGGGCGGGGGAGCGTACGTGGTCGTGGTCTTCACAGGGGCGGCGGTCGCCGTTCTCGCGCTGCTGGTAGGTGTGCACCGCTACGTGTGGCGCAGGCTGGTCGGTGACACGACGGCTCCGGGCGGCCTGGCACGCCGCGCCGGTACGGCCGCAGTCCTCGTGCTGCCGCTGCTGAGTGCCGGCGCCCTCGTGTCCGGCCGTACGGGCGCCCCCTTCGTGGTCCAGCAGATCCTGGCCTGGCCGGGCTTCCTCTGGCTCGCCGCCCTGCTGTACCTGACCTTGGCCCTGCTCGTCGGTGAGGCCGTCCGCCCGGTGCTGCGCGGGGTGCTCGCCCGCCGGGCCGCCCCCGGCCCCGCGGTGGACGCGGCGCCGGGCACGGCCGGCGGCGCGGACGCGACCGCGGCGGCGGACGGCGCCGCCGAAGCGCGCGGCGGCGCCGGGCCCGGCGGCACGACCCGTACGGACACCCCGCCCCCGGGCCCGCCGCCCCCGCCGGTGGCCGATCCCTCGCGGCGCCTGTTCGTCTCCCGCGCGGTCGGCGGCGCGGCCGCCGTCGCCGGGCTCGGCATCGTCGGCCACGGCACCTACGGGGTGCTGCGCGGCCCCCGGACCAAACGGATCACCGTCCCGCTCGCCCGGCTGCCACGCTCCGCGCACGGGTTCCGGATCGCCGTCGTCAGCGACATCCACCTCGGCCCCATCCTGGGGCGGGCCCACACCCGGCGCATCGTCGACGCGATCAACGCGACGCAGCCGGACCTGGTCGCCGTCGTCGGCGACCTCGTCGACGGGTCCGTCGCCGATCTGGGGCCGGCCGCCGAACCGCTGGCCGGACTCCGGGCCCGGCACGGCAGCTACTTCGTCACCGGCAACCACGAGTACTTCTCCGGTGCCGCCGAGTGGGTGGACCACGTACGGGAGCTGGGACTTCGCCCGCTGGAGAACGCCCGGGTGGAGATGGGCGCGTTCGACCTCGCGGGGGTCAACGACGTCGCGGGCGAGAGCGAGGGGCAGGGCCCCGACTTCGGGCGGGCGCTCGGCGACCGGGACCGCTCCCGCGCCTCCGTCCTCCTCGCGCACCAGCCCGTCGTCATCGACGACGCCGTCGAGTACGGCGTGGACCTCCAGCTCTCCGGCCACACGCACGGCGGGCAGCTCTGGCCGGGCAACCTGGTGGCCGAGCTGGCCAATCCCACGGTCGCCGGGCTCGAACGATACGGCGACACGCAGCTCTACGTGTCGCGTGGCGCGGGCGCCTGGGGCCCGCCCGTGCGGGTGGGCGCGCCCTCCGACATCACCGTCGTGGAACTCGCCTCCCGTCAGGCCTGAGGGCGGCGCGCCGCCGCCTCCGGTCCGCGTGCTCCGACCCCGCGCCGCCCGGGCGCCCACGGGACGCACACGACTCCTTCACGACCGGCTGCGGACGAGCCTGCCGACGGCTGCGACACGCCCGTTCAACGGTCATATGGCACCGATTGACGAGCATGTTGCCGTACGTGGACCCCGCCGCCAGGAGCCTGCCGTCAGTCGGCCACGGGGCCGGACGGCGGCCTCGGGACCTGGCCGGGCATGAACTCCGCCAGCACGTCGTGGAGCTGCCGCACGAGCGGGCGCAGCACCCGGAAACGGGACAGGGCGATCGCCCGTGCCACCAGGGGCGCGGTGCGCTCGACGAGCCGGCGGCTGCGCGCGGCGCCCTCGCTCCGGTCGTGGACCCAGTAGAGCACCAGGCCCATCTGCATCAGCCACAGCAACTGCGGCAGCAGCTCCTCGAGCTCCGGATCGGGCCGGGTGCCCGCCCCGGCCAGGCACCGCCGGTGGATGGAGATCGCGGCCTCGCGCGCGGCCTCCGACTCCTCGGAGAACGGCGAGAGCGGGCTGTCCGGGTCGGCCGCGTTCTTGAAGAACTGGGCGCCGAAGCGGTGGTACTGCCCGGCCACGTCCAGCCAGCCGAGCAGCACTCCCCGGATGCGTACGGCGAGGTCCGGGTCACCGGTCAGGACCGGCCGCACGGCCTCCTCGTGTTCCGCGGCGATCCGGTCGTAGAAGCCCTGGACCAGGTGTTCCTTGGAGGCGAAGTAGTAGTAGGCGTTGCCGACGGAGACCCCCGCCTCCCGGGCGACCGCCCGCATCGTCGTCCGGTCGTAGCCCCGCTCCTCGAAGAGCCGCAGCGCGGTCCGCAGGATGAGCGTGCGGGTCTGCTCGCTCTTCGGCGCCTTGGCGGGCCGGTCGTCCCCGGCCGGCTCCACCACGTCCGCGCCCGGCGGGTTGTTCTCGTCCTTCACCACGGCCCCAGGCTATCCGGGTGGCCCGCCACCGGATCCGGCGCCCGGTGGCGAGGAGAGGCGGGCCCGGCCCCGGCTCAGGCGCTCATCGACCGAGCGGTGTTGACCTGGGCCATCACCATCTGGAAGGTCTCCGGACCCGTCGCCGGGATCATCGTCGAGTGGTGGCGGCCGCCGCTGGTCACGGTGACCTGGACGAACCCCGTCGTCCTCTTCTCCTTCATCAGCAGGAACAGCAGGCCGACGAGGCAGAACAGGGCGAAGACGATGGCGAGCACGATGCCCACGGTCGGGATCTTCTCCTCCGTCCGCGACATGTCGGTCGCCGTCCACACCGCGCCCTTGAGGGGCATCGTCCCGGAGGGCGTGACGATGCCGTCGTTCATGACGGTGATGTCCCCGAACGACAGCATCGGTACGCCGCCACCGGGCTGCCCCGCGTGCGGCACCGGAAGGTTGAAGCCGGGCTGGGTCGGCCCGCCGGGGCCCGGATAGCCGTAGCCGGGGCCGGGCTGGGCGGCGGAGTCGGGGAGCGGCTGCGGGTAGCCGTAGGCCGGCTCGGCGCCCGGTGCCGGGTAGCCGTACCCCTGGCCGTCCGGCATGGTGGGCGGGTTGCCCGGCGGCTGGGGCGGGCCCCACTTGTATGAGTCGTCCGCGTACGGATTCGGATCGCTCATGACGTTCCCCGTTCTGATCAAGCCTTCTGCCCCCGTGCCCTGCCGGCGCCGGGAGAGGCGAGCCGGTGTCCGGCTCCGCACGACCGTACCGTCCCGGCCCGGCCGACGCAGCAAGAGGCCCCGCCTTCCGCACACCGGGTGCGGAAAGCGGGGCCCCTCGTACAACTCGTGTGTCAGAAGCGGCGGGTGATGAGCGCGCGCTTCACTTCCTGGATCGCCTTGGTGACCTCGATGCCACGGGGGCAGGCGTCCGTGCAGTTGAACGTCGTGCGGCAACGCCACACGCCGTCACGGTCGTTGAGGATCTCGAGGCGCTGCTCGCCGCCCTCGTCACGCGAGTCGAAGATGAACCGGTGCGCGTTGACGATGGCCGCCGGGCCGAAGTACTGGCCGTCGTTCCAGAACACCGGGCACGAGGACGTGCACGCGGCGCACAGGATGCACTTGGTGGTGTCGTCGAACCGCTCGCGGTCCTCGGCGGACTGCAGGCGCTCACGCGTCGGCTCGTTGCCCTTGGTGATGAGGAAGGGCATGACGTCGCGGTAGGCCTGGAAGAACGGGTCCATGTCGACCACGAGGTCCTTGAGGACCGTGAGGCCCTTTATGGCCTCGACCGTGATCGGCTTCTCCGGGTTGATGTCCTTGATCAGCGTCTTGCAGGCGAGCCTGTTCTTGCCGTTGATCCGCATCGCGTCGGAGCCGCAGATGCCGTGCGCGCAGGAACGGCGGAACGTCAGGGTGCCGTCCGTCTCCCACTTGATCTTGTGAAGGGCGTCGAGGACACGCTCCTTCGGGTCGATCGAGATCTGGAAGTCCTGCCACTCGGCCTCGTCGGAGACCTCGGGGTTGAACCGCCGGATCCGGAACGTGGCCGTGATGTACGGCGTGTCGGCGAAGCCGGCCTCGGCCTTGTCGGTCTTGTCCAGGGTCGGGGTAGCCATCAGTACTTACGCTCCATCGGCTGGTAGCGGGTCGTGACGACCGGCTTGTAGTCGAGCCGGATCGACTCGGTGCCGTCGTCCGCGACCTCGCGGTACGCCATGGTGTGGCGCATGAAGTTGACGTCGTCGCGGTTCGGGTAGTCCTCGCGGTAGTGACCGCCGCGGGACTCCTTGCGGGCCAGGGCGGAGGTCGCCATGACCTCGGCCAGGTCGAGCAGGTTGCCCAGCTCGATGGCCTCCAGGAGGTCGGTGTTGAACCGCTTGCCCTTGTCCTGGATCGACACGTTGAGGTAGCGCTTGCGCAGCTCCGCGATCTTCTCGACCGCGGTCTTGATCGTCTGCTCGGTGCGGAACACCATCACGTTGGCGTCCATGCACTCCTGCAGCTCCAGGCGCAGGGTGTGGACGCGCTCGGTGCCCGTGCTGTTGCGCAGCCGCTCGACCTGCTCCTGTACCAGCTGCGCCGGGTTCTCGGGAAGCTCGACGTAGTCGTTCTTCGCGGAGTACTCGGCGGCGGCGATACCCGACCGGCGCCCGAAGACGTTGATGTCGAGCAGCGAGTTGGTACCCAGGCGGTTGGCACCGTGCACGGAGACGCAGGCGACCTCGCCGGCGGCGTACAGGCCCGGGACGACGGTGGTGTTGTCGGCCAGCACCTCGCCCTCGACGTTGGTCGGGATGCCGCCCATGGCGTAGTGCGCGGTCGGCTGGATCGGGATCGGGTCCGTGTACGGCTCGATACCGAGGTAGGTGCGCGCGAACTCGGTGATGTCCGGGAGCTTCGCGTCCAGCTGCTCCGGCGGGAGGTGCGTGAGGTCGAGGTAGACGTGGTCGCCCTCGGGACCGCAGCCGCGGCCCTCGCGGATCTCCGTGTAGATGGAGCGGGACACGACGTCACGGGACGCGAGGTCCTTCATGACCGGCGCGTACTTCTCCATGAAGCGCTCGCCGTCCTTGTTGCGGAGGATGCCGCCCTCACCGCGGGCGCCCTCCGTCAGCAGGATGCCCATGCGCCAGATGCCCGTCGGGTGGAACTGGAAGAACTCCATGTCCTCCAGCGGCAGACCGCGGCGGTACGCGGCGGCCTGGCCGTCACCCGTCAGGGTGTGGGCGTTCGACGTCACCTTGAAGAACTTGCCGGTGCCGCCGGAGGCGAAGATGATCGCCTTCGCCTGGAACACGTGGATCTCGCCGGTCGCCAGCTCGTAGGCGACGACGCCCGCGGACTTCCGGACCCCGTCCACGTCCTGCAGCAGCAGGTCGAGGACGTAGAACTCGTTGAAGAACTCCACGCCCTCCTTGACGCAGTTCTGGTACAGCGTCTGGAGGATCATGTGGCCGGTACGGTCCGAGGCGTAGCAGGACCGGCGGACCGGGGCCTCGCCGTGGTTGCGGCTGTGACCGCCGAACCGGCGCTGGTCGATGCGGCCCTCGGGCGTGCGGTTGAACGGCAGGCCCATCTTCTCCAGGTCGAGGACCGAGTCGATGGCCTCCTTCGCCAGGATCTCCGCGGCGTCCTGGTCGACCAGGTAGTCGCCGCCCTTGATCGTGTCGAAGGTGTGCCACTCCCAGTTGTCCTCCTCCACGTTGGCGAGCGCGGCGGCCATGCCGCCCTGCGCGGCGCCCGTGTGGGAGCGGGTGGGGTAGAGCTTCGTCAGCACGGCGGTGCGGCTGCGCTTGGTCGACTCGATGGCCGCGCGCATACCGGCGCCGCCGGCGCCGACGATGACGGTGTCGTACTTGTGGATCTGCATGGTTTCCTCTGGTCCCTCTGTCCCGGCGCCTAGCGGATGTTCGGGTCGAAGGTGAAGATCACCAGCGTGCCCAGCAGGACGGTGAACACCGTGGCGGTGTACAGGAGCATCTTCAGCCAGAAGCGGGTGTTGGCCCGTTCGGCGTAGTCGGTGATGACCGTACGCAGGCCGTTGGCGCCGTGGAGCATGGCGAGCCAGAGCATCGCCAGGTCCCAGACCTGCCAGAACGGCGAGGCCCAGCGACCCGCCACGAAGGCGAAGCCGATCTTGGAGACGCCGCCGTCCAGCACCAGCTGGATCAGCAGGTGGCCGATGACGAGGACGACCAGCACGATGCCCGACAGGCGCATGAAGAGCCAGGCGTACATCTCGAAGTTGGTGCGCGAGCCCTTGGGGGTCTTGCCCGTGCGCTTGCGCGGGGGCTCGATCACCGGGGCGGGGTTGTCGACGTCGTAGAGGCCTACACCCTCGACGTCACCGATCGCGGTGGAAGGAGTCTCGGTGGACATCGGCCTCAGCTCCCGAAGACTTCGCGTACGGCGTGACCGAGGACGGGGTACAGGGCCCCGGCCATCAGCACGACCCAGATACCCAGGACGGCCCACAGCATCTGCTTCTGGTAGCGGGCGCCCTTGGCCCAGAAGTCGACGGCGACGATGCGGAGACCGTTCAGCGCGTGGAAGAGGATCGCGGCCACCAGGCCGTACTCCAGCAGCGCGACGAGCGGGGTCTTGTAGGTGGCCACGACGTCGTCGTACGCCTCGGGGGAGACACGCACGAGGGCGGTGTCAAGGACGTGTACGAACAGGAAGAAGAAAATGAGGACACCGGTGACTCGATGAGCCACCCAGGACCACATGCCTTCCCGGCCGCGGTACAGCGTTCCAGCCGGCACGGAAGAACCCTCCGGGAGCGGGGATTGGGGTCGGCCGGCTTGACTGTCGGTCTGACCCGGCCGGGTACGGTCCACCGGCCCCGGCCATCGTAGCGACGCTTTGTCGGTTCCATGGCGGCGGGGCCTCCGGTGTGATCAAAGAGGCACGGACGGGCTATCGCGGACCGTGTCCCCCGGGTCGGTACGGGTGCTCTCCCCGGCCCGCGGCGGACACCAGCCCGGTGAGGCGGACCCGGGCGAGTCGCCGCAGCTCCTCCGCCGTGAGGGCCCGCTCCTCGTCCGGATCGTGCGTCAGCCGGGTGCGGATGGCGGCCAGCACCTGGTCCACGTGCTGGGAGGGCGGCAGGCCGACCAGGCAGATCACGAAGACGTGGCCGAAACGGCTCTCGTACGCGGCGTGCGCGGCCCGGAGGGCCAGGTGCGCCGCCCGGGGCGCGGCGTGGTGCAGGCAGGGGGCGCTCTCCGTGGCCAGCGCCTCGGCGATGTCGGTGGCCGACAGGTCGTACCCCGCCTCGTCGGAGGCGGCGAGCAGGGAGCCCAGGTCCGGATACGGGCGGTGCGCGGCCATGCGCAGCGCCCAGCGTCTGCTGCCGCAGCACTCCAGCAGGGCCGCCTCGGCGAGCCCGCCGGGCCAGCCGTTGAAGTGGTCGAGCCCGCTCGAGTGGGCATTCTCGTGTCCGCTCACCGAGACTGGTTCCGGAACCCGGGGCTCCGGTGGGATGTCGCGGGCAGCGGTCGCGGGGCCCCGGCTCTGGAAGGGCAGGGCCTGCCGTCCGGCCGGCTGCGGACCCTTCGGCAGGCCGGTACGGGGCTCGCTGGACCTGGACAGCGGAAACTCCTCGATGGATGACGACTGTGACCTGGGAGAGGGGCAGGGGAGCCGCAGGGTTGCGGCGGCGGAGGGAGCGTGACCGTTCGGTGATCGGGTGTGGTGGAAGGAGCGGGGTCCGATGGGTGCAGTCGTGAGGCGGCGGACGGTGGAGGGGCGCAATCCCGCCGCCCGCGGGAAGCCGCGGGCCGGGGAGGCGGCCGGGTGGCTGACGGCGACACCGGCCCCTGCCCGGCGGCCGGTCCGTCCGTGGCCGGTGCACGGCCGGGACGAACGTGCCGTAACGCTAACGAGGCCAGGTGACGAGCAGCCTGAGCGTGCGCGAAGTTCACCCGAACGGGAAAGGTTCGAGGCGCTCGATGGATGAATCAATAGCGCTATCGCCCGACTTTTCCTCTTTCTTTGATCTCTTTCGCCCTCGATCCGGAGGATTCTGACCGATGTCGCCCTCACGTGGAATCCTGGTGGCCGGTGCGGCCGTCGCGGTGGCAGCCGCCGTCACCCTGACCGTCGTCGTCTGGCCCGAGGGCTCGGGCTCCGGGCCCCGGAACGGCGCGGCGTCCTCCTCCCGCACCTCGGCCTCGCCCTCCCCGACCCGGAGCTACCCGCTCTCGTCCGCGCCGCGGACCGTACCGGCCGTGCGGGAGCACACTCCCGCGCGCGGCCCGGGATGGAAACCGGCCGGGAACAGCACGGTCGTCGCCGCCGACCACGAGCTGGCCGACGAGGCCCGCCTGCTCGCCGGGGAACTGAGGATCAGGTACCGCGGAGAGGTCGCGGCCCGGGCCGGCGACGTCGAGCTCGCACTCGGCACCCCCGGCAAGGGCGCCGCGGAGTCGTACACCCTGAGGACCGAGGGGAACCGGGTCACGATCAGCGGACCCGACGAAGCGGGCGTCTTCTACGGGACCCGCACCCTGAAGCAGTCGCTCGCCGCCGACGGCACCATGCCCGAGGGCGTGGTCCGCGACACCCCCGACCGGCCCCAGCGCGGGCTCAACCTCGACATCGCCCGCAAGCACTACAGCGCCGGCTGGATCGAGGACCGGCTGCGCGAGATGGCGGACATCAAGCTCAACCAGCTCGGGCTGCACTTCTCCGACGACCAGGCCTTCCGGATCGAATCCGACTCGCACCCGGAGGTCGTCTCGGAGGACCACCTCACCAAGGCCGAGGTCCGCCGCATCCTGAAACTCGCCGCCGGCCTCCACATCACGGTCGTCGGCGAGATCGACTCACCCGGACACCTGGGCGCCGTCCTGCGGGCCCACCCCGATCTGCAACTGCGCAACACCCAGGGCGCGACCCGGCAGGGCGCCGTCGACATCTCGAAGCCCGAGGCGGCGCGGATCGTCGACGACCTGCTGCGCGAGTACGCCGAGCTGTTCCCCGGCCGGTGGTTCCACGTCGGCGCGGACGAGTACCAGGCACTCACGGTCAGCGATCCGCAGGCCTCCTACCCGCAGCTCGCCGCGGCCGCCCGCGAGAAGTACGGGAGCGGCGCCACCATCGAGGACCTGGCCGAGGGGTGGATGAACGACCGGGCGGCGGTGGTCCGCGAGGCGCGGAAGGTCCCCAAGGCGTGGAACGACGGCTTCTTCAGCGGCGGCACGGTCACCGGCGACAAGGGCATCGAGGTCGAGTACTGGACCGGCAAGGAGATCGGTGCCCGCCCGCCGCAGGACTACCTGGCCGAGGGCCGCAAGGTGATCAACCTCAACGACGAGTACCTCTACTACGTGCTCGGCCAGCCCAACGACTTCGTCTACCCGACGGGGAAGCGGATCTACGAGCAGTGGACCCCGTTCGTCCTGCGCGGCACCGAGCCGGTGCCCGAGCGGTACTCGAAGCAGATCCTCGGCGGCCGCTTCGCGGTCTGGGGGGACATCCCCGACGCGCAGACCCCGCAGCAGGTGGCGGAGGGCATCCGCATGCCGCTCAACGCGATCTCCCAGAAGCTGTGGGATCCCCGGAAGCCGCAGCTCAGCTGGGCGCAGTTCGAGGAACTGGCCGACCGGACCGGGTCGTCCGGCTGAGCGGGCCCCAGTACGCTCCCGGAACCTGCCGGGCGCGCACCCGGGGGGGGGGGGCGGGGCCGGGGGGGGGGGGGGGGGGG
>NZ_JBEXWB010000171.1:0-12758 GCF_040629645.1 Streptomyces sp. NPDC005899
CGATCACCGATTGCCTTCGAGAACGCCCTCCACCTCACACCAACTACGCTGGCACAAGCCGCATAACCCGTGTTCAGGATCCGGGGTCAAGGCCCGATCTACGCCGCAGACTGCCATCCACCACCGGTGTGAGCACCCCGGAAGGCTGTCACACCAGCCCTTTGACCTGTGGATTCAGGTTGGCAGAGACTCGGTGAGCTCCAGTCGGTGAAGTGGAGTCCGAGCAGGTTGGCGTCCACTCCCGGACGGTGATCTTCTGCTCAGGTACGGCCGGCTCCTGCTCCTGGTCGCACTCCTTCTGCCGGTGACCCGCACCCGAGGCCAGGTACAAGTTGGCCTCGAATCGCCGGTCGCACTCCCCGCACAGAGACGGACGCTTCGCCGGAGAATCGCATCATCCGACGTGCTTGGTCGCCTTTCACCGTTCGTCGGTGAACGCGGCACCGCACTCAGTGCAGACGGGGCGCTGGGCGTGGGGTCAGAAGTCGTCCGGCCCTGCCACACCGCGTACCGGCTGCTGGCGTTCCTGGGCCGCGGCGATGGCTGCACGCCTGCAGGTGTCGCACAGGTGCGGGTGGGAGTCTGCGACCTAGATCTTCGAGCAGTCCTGGCATCGAAGTTCGGCCAACTGATGGGCTATCAAGTCATAAGCAGAAAGGTGTTTTTGGCGTTCTCTTCACGGGATATCCGCAGATGCCAGACTGGCCGACGTCCCGCCGGGGGTATGTCCATCGCCGTTCCGGGCGGGAGAGAACGGGAGCGGCGTTCCGCGTGTGGGAGGGGAACAGTGGCACCTCAGGAATCCTTGCTGAAGGTGTACGGAGACCGGTCGTACCGGCATGTGACGATGGCCCGACACCAGGGCACGACCATCGCGTTCGCGATGGACTCCGCCCGGCGGATCGTCTACTCCGTGTTGGATCTGGCCGGTCAGCAGTCCAAGGGGGACGCGGACGCCGCGTACTGGAGCGACAACCCGGCCGAGCTGGTCCTGCCCCGGGAGCTGGCTGAGGTGGGGTTCGCCGTGGTCGGGGCGACGGCGATGCCGACGGTCAAGCGGGGCGGGGCCGAGGCGGCGGTCGACGAGCGGCCGCTGGACAGCGAGATCGACCCGTACCTGTCCACCACCGCGCGACTGACCGCGGACGCCCCGTTCCACGTGGTGTCGGACGGCACGTACGTGGTGGTGCTGCGGCAGTCGATCGGCGAGACGCACCCCGACGCGGTGTACAAGCTGACCGACGGCGGCTGCTCCGGCAACGCCTCGCGCACCGATTACGTGCTGAGCGGCAGCAAGAAGGTGCCGCTGGTGCGCGACACCCTGCTGTGCGACCGCTTCCTGCTGGTGGACGGAAAGCTCAAGCCGGTGCTGGAGGTGCGGTACAAGCGCAGCCGGCACGCCACCCGTCCCGCCTCGGCCAAGGACACCCTGGGCACCGAGGACATGGAGGGCCGGCCGTTCCACGAGCCGACCCAGGAGCTGTCGTTCGTCCGCAACCTGACGCGGGGCCGTTTCGCCGCGGTGCTGGTGCCCACCGCGGTCAGCAGCGCGCGGCGCTGGCAGCTGTTCGCCCACAACGACGCCACCGGAAGATCGACAGTTTCAGCATCGAGCAGGGCGTCCAGGGGCTGTTCAACACCCAGGGCACGCGTTTCTACACCAGCCCCGACCCGCTCTACCGGGACGCGGTGTTCGAGCGCAGCCCGGGTACCTGCCCGTTCACCAACCAGGACCTGGTGCCGGTGACCAGCACCGAGGGGCACGCGGAGACCGCGCTGGGCCTGACCGGTGCCAACGACGGGCACGTCGACCTGGGCGACCCGGCGGCGCTGCGCTTCGGTGGCAAGGCGTACTCGATCGAGGCGTGGGTCAAGCCGGCCGCGTACGACCGGCCGGTGCTGTCCCGGGGCGGGGAGTACCGGCTCGGCCTGGACGCGGGCGGGTCGCTGCGCCTCGCTCACGAGGGGGCCGCGACGGCGGTCGTCTCCGCCGAGACCGTCCCCAAGGACGTCTACACGCACATCGCGGCCACGTTCGACGGGACGACCGCGAAGTTGTACGTCAACGGCAAGCTGTCCGGCAGCGGGGCGTTACCGTTCACGCCGGCCACGGGCGTGAACACCCTGATGGGCAAGCAGGTCTCCGGCACCACCGCCGAGCTCTTCGCGGGCGATCTCGACGAGGTGCGGGTGTGGAGCCGGGTACGGTCCGCCACCGAGCTCGCGGACGACCTGAACCACCGGCTGGTCGGCAACGAGGCGGGCCTGGTCGCCTACTACCGGTTCGACGAGGGCTCCGGGGCCACCGCCTACGACCAGAGCGACCGGGCCCTGCACGGCACGCTCAAGGGCGACGCGAAGTGGACCGGCTCGGACGCACCGGTGGGCGACCACCCCGGGGTGCGCCGCGACAGCTTCGTCCTCAAGGGGCGCACGGTCGAGTCCGGCATGTCCGCCGTGATCTACCACCAGCAGGAAAACGTCTCGGCCGGCTACCGGCCCGACCCCAAGCCCGCCAAACGGCAGGCCCGGGTGATGCTGGCGTTCGCCGCCAAGTACGGCCAGGAGCCGGCCCTGGTGAGCCTGGACTTCGCCGTCGGCCGCGACGGCCGACTCGCCCAGGTGCCCGATGTACTGGACCCGGAGGTGCTCCGGCGGCCTGTGAAGGGCCATGACTCCGAACAGGTCAGCGCCCTGCAGCAGTTGATCCGGCAGCTCGAGCCGGAGGTCGCCGCCCTGCCGACCGAGATCGCCCGACTGTCCGCTACGGCCGGCCAGGTCGCCTACTGGCAGGGGGACCACGACCGGCTGCTGCCGGGGTTCGAGCGGCTGGAGCGGCAATACCTCGCCGAGAAGGACGTGCCGACCGCCTGGAACTACGCCCTGGAACTGAAGACCCCGCGCGAGGTCGACGGCCAGGTGCTGCGGTACTTCAACGCCCCCATCCACACGTCGGTCCTCGTCGTCCTCAGCTCCTTCCGCTTGGGGGGCTGGCGGCTGGAGGACACCGGCGAGAGCCAGAACGGCAAGCCCTACTACTGGCTGGTCGGCAACAACCCGAACAACCTCGACCTGCACGTCCTCAAAAACTCCTCGGCGCAGAACACCATGCTGGACACGATCGTCCGCGAGCCGGGCAACCCCTTCGCCCAGTTCCAGCTGACAGCAGAGGGCGAGTACACCCGCATCGTCAACCGGGGCAGCAAGCTCGCGCTGGGCCTGCCCGCCTCGTTCCCGACCCCCACCCCGGTGCAGTCGAGCGAGTGCCTCACCGGCGACTCCGGCCTGATCCGGATGGTGCGCGTCTCGCTGCGCTCGGGAGTGGACACGGCCTACCTGCAGGCCAAGCAGGAGATGGACACCGTGCGCGAGCGCCTCCAGGAGGCGAGGACGGCCGTGAAGCGCGTCAACGAGCTCCAGCTCAGGCTGACCGGCAAGCAGGCGGAACTCAAGGACGCCCAGGAGAAGCTGGCCCGCCTGTCGACCGCCCTGCAGGGCGACGACGACCTGACCGTGGCCATGCCGCTGATCTCCGTGGACACCACCGGGCTCAGTCTCTCCGGCGGCCTGCTCGAATTCGCCCGCGGCACCGACCGGCCCGCACTGCTCGACAGCGGTACCGGCGCCGTCGTGCTGTACTTCCGCGGCGCCAACGAGCAGTTCTTCGCCGTCTACTACGACACCGCCGTCACCCGCGGGACCCAGCGGCTGACCGGCAACGGCGGCACACTCGGCTTCCTCGCCCGCGACCCGGGCGTCCTGCTGGACAACGCCGTCATCAAGGTGTCCGACGGTGACGCTCCCGGCCGCTGCGACCTGACGATCACCGTCGGCGGCGATACCGAGACCTGGCGCTCGCTGCCGCGCAAGGCCGAGCAGATGGCCGCCGCACTGGCCGGGCAGTCCGGGCAGGCGGTCACGGTCGGCACCGTCGCCCAGGTGACCGGCACCACCGTGGAGTTCACCGCGGCCATCACGGTCGCGGTCGCGGCCAAGGCCCACCTGCAGATCGGCGCCAACGGGTACGCCGCGTCCGCCGAAGCCCCGGTCGGCGCCAAGACGCTGAACCTCACCGCTGCGGGCACGGCGATCAAGCCGGGCGACACCGTCACCGTGGTCGGCTACGACTGGGCCCGCGCCGAGTCCACCCGGGTGGGGGTTCTGCTCTCCGCCGGCTCCCGGCTGATCACCCTGAACAGCGGCGGCGCCACCTCCGTGCCCAACGGCACGGCCATACCGGTCACCGGCGGCCGCGGCTGTCGCTGGCGGGCCGAGATGCCCGGCCGCGCCTTCCTGTTCGACGGCAAGGACCAGTACCTGACACTGCCGGCAGCCCAGCAGAAGAACGCCGCCCCCGCCGGCGACCTGACCCTGGAGGCATGGGTCAACCCCGAGGCCGGAGGGGGCCGGATCGTCCACGCCAGGACGGACGGATCGGGCTACTCCCTGGCGCTCACCCCGGCCGCCCTGCCAGCCTGGCAGTTCGTTAACGGCACCAAGGCCCAGCTGACTCCGTCGCTCGACCTGGCGAACCGGGACTTCACCATCGAGCTGTGGGCCAAGCGCAACCAGTCCCGGGGCCGCGTCGAGCCGCTGCTGTTCCACGGCGCGACGGACGGCCGGGTCGACCAGTCCCTGCACCTGTGGTTTCACCCCGACGAGACCTTCTACTTCTCGCTGTACGGCGACGACTTGAAGACCACCCGGGCCTACCCTGACCTGGAGTGGCACCACTGGGCCGCGGTGTACAGGAACGCCACCCGCGAGCAGATCCTCTACCGGGACGGCGTCGAGGTCGCCCGCCGCACCGCCACCGGCACCTACACCGGCAACGGCCCGCTGATCCTGGGCCACTTCCCGTTCACCGGCGACTACCTGGACGGGCAGATCGACGAGGTCCGGGTCTTCGGGCGGGCCCGCACAGCCCAGGAGATCTCCTCCGAGCGCAACCAGCGGCTGTCCGGCCGGGAGCCCGGACTGCTCGGCCACTGGACCTTCAACGAGCCGAACGGTCCGGCCTCGCCGATCAAGGGCTATCAGGTGGTCGCCCGGGTCGGCGACCGGCTGCTGCGGTCGGCCGACCGCTTCCCGTGCAACGAGTGGGCGCACCTCGCCGCAGCCTTCACCCAGGCCTGGGCGTTGCGCCTGGACGGCGGCGAGGGACTCTCGGTGGCCTCGCAGGACTCGCTGAACGTCCTGGAGGACCTCACCATCGAGGTGTTCGTCCAGGTCGACAAGGTGGGCGCGCCGATGGCGTTGGTCACCAAGGGTTCGGCCGTGGGCGGCGGCCGGGAGGGCGTACCGTACCAGCTGGGCGTCCTGGCCGACGGCCGGGTGGAGTTCGCCTTCGCCGAGGCCGACGGAAAGCCCGTCCGGTACGTCTCCGAACGGGCCGTCAAGCCCGGAGCCTTCCAGCGGATCAGCGTGGTGCGCCAACGGCGCAAGGCCGAGGTGTCCGCCGCCACCAGCACCCAGGCGGCCACCGCCGGCCAGCCCGAGCAGGAAATCCGCTTCTACCTCGACGGCGCGCTCGCCGGCACCTACGTCTACGGCGGTCCGGGCGCGCAGTCCAACAGCAGCGACCTGGAGATCGGCCGGGGTCTGCGCGGCATCCTGTGCGAGGTGCGGCTGTGGAGCTCCGCACGGACGTTTCAACAGCTCGGGCAGGCGGTCGCCGTGCGAGAGAAGGGGCTGCTGGCGCGCTGGGCCTTCGAGGAGAACGCCGGCAACGCCACCCTGGACGCCTCCGGCTCCTTCCCGGCCAAGCTGCGCGGCGCCCGCTGGACCCGCGACGTCGACCCGGCGGCCAGTCCGCTGCGGCTGTACCGCAACGGTGAGCCGCTGCTCGCCACCACCGCCCCGACCCCGGCGGACCTCCTTCCCTACGGTGACCCGCAACTCACCCTCGGCGCGCGGCTGGAGGGGGGCAAGCCCACCGAGCTGCTGACCGGCACGCTGGAGGAGGTGCGGATCTGGCGCACCGTGCGCACCCGGGAGCAGATCCTGGACAACCTGTTCACCCGCCTGCGCGGCAACAAGCAGGACCTGCTCGGCTACTGGACCTTCGACCGGGACTCCACCGCCGCCACCACCTCGGTGCGCGACGAGGGCCTGCGCGGGAACAACCTGGCCTTCTCGACGAAGCGGCCGCGCATCCTGCTCTCCACCGCGCCGGTGTCCACCGACACCGCCCAGGTCCGCTCAGCGCTCGCCGACGTCCGTACCCCGTTCCACGACACCGTCTCCGGCGCTCCCGCCGCCTCCGAATACGCCGACCTTCAGTTCGGCGCCAAGGGCGAGACGCTGGGCGTACTCAAGCGCTGCTACGGCTTCGTCCGCGACGGCCGCTGGCACCTGGTCACCGGCTACAAGGTGGGCGACTTGACCACCGAGTGGGTCGGCCAGGCCCAGTTCGACCCGCAGCTGATGGGCTACATCGAGGGCGCCCCGCCGGTGCCGTCGGAGAACCTCACCGGCAAGCCCGACGGCTTCCTCGCCGCCTCCTCGGTGGAGTTCACCGAGGCCGACCAGGTGGTGCACAGCCTGTCCGCCAGCAAGACCCGCAGCACCAACACCGCCTTCAACGTCTCCTTCGGCCTCGAGACCGTCGCCGACGTCATGACGGTCGCCGCGCCCCTCGGCTTCGGCACCGCCAGCCCGCTGGCCGAAGGCCAGCTCAAGATGGCCGTGACGGCCGGCCTGGAGTTCTCCAACACCTGGAGCGAGGACACCACCGTCAGCCAGGGCAAGAACACCGCCCGCAAGACCAAGCTGGAGCTGACCGGATACACCGAGGACGCCGCCAACGTACTGAACTCCGACCTCGGCCCCCGGTACGTGCCCGCCAACACCGGCATGGCGCTCGTGCAGTCGCAGACCGCCGACGTCTTCGCACTGCGCCTGGCGCACACCGGCGCCCTCGTCGCCTACCGGATGCTGCCCAACCCGGACATCCCGCTGGACTGGAACATCGTCCACTTCCCGATCAACCCCCGCTACACCAAGCAAGGCACCCTGGACGGCGGGGTCGGCTTCGACGCCTTCGGCAAGGTCACCGACCCCGACTACCCCACCGCCACCACCTACGGCGAGTACAGCTACTTCAAGCCCCGCGACGCGTACGCGCTCAAGCGCCGCATCACCCGCGACCAGCAACGGCTGCAGGCCTTCTACCAGTCGATCTCGACCGACGTCGGCCACAACTCGGGCACCGAGCCGGCCGAGACCCAGGCCAAGGCGGTCCTGCGCTCCATGGGCATGTCCGCCGAGCAGCAGGAAAGCGCCCGTACCGCCACCGGCAGCGCCGCCGCCACCGGCTTCTCCCACTGAGACCTGGTCAACACCTACGTCTGGACCGCCCAGGGCGGCTTCTTCGCCGAAACCACCGAGGCCACCGACGCCGTCAGCGAGACTACCTCCGGCTCGTACAGCTTCACCTACTCCTACGGCGGCAACCTCGACCTGAGTTTCGGCGCCCTCGGCCTCGGCTGGGCCTTCCACCTCGACGCCTCGCGCGGCGGCGGCTTCAGCACCACCCGGGCCAAGAGCAAGGAGTCCTCCCGCAGCTTCGGCCTCGACGTCCAGTGCGCACCCTCCAACGACCTGCAACGCCGCGACAGCAACGGCAAGCCGATGTACGACGCCGCCGGCAAGCCGGTCCTCGTGCCGGGCAAGGTCGACGCCTACCGCTTCCTCACCTTCTACCTCGGCGAGACCAGCGCCAACTTCGACGACTTCTACCACAAGGTGGTCGACCCGACCTGGCTGCAGGGCAGCAACGCCCCCGACGCGGCCGCGCTGCGCCAGACCCGCCAGAGCTCCGCCAAGCCCCCGTGCTGGCGCATCCTGCACCGCGTCACCTACATCAGCCGGGTCCTCGCCCCCGTCCCGCCCCCCGGAGCGCCGCCGCTGGAGAAGGCCATGCGCACCGAGAACATCGCCAGCAACTACGAGCTGATCAAACGCCTCGAACCCTACGTACGACCCGCGGCCACCAGCTCGGCCGACCCCGCCGCCGCCACTCGCAACGCCCTCACGGCCCACCTACCCGAACTCGCGCCCCACGCGGCAGAGATCACCGAATACCTCGGCCACTACTTCGGAATGGAGAACTGAGCCCCCGCCCGGCCCCCGACCCATCCGGGGGGCCGGGCCGGAGCACGGTGTGCCGCTGCCCACGGCGGAGCAGACCGCCGCGCCGGACCTCGCGGGTGCCGGCGCCGAGGTCGCCGCCCGCTGGACCCTCGACCCGCAGGAAGCCGTCATCCTCCTGCGCGAGATGCTGGCCGGCGGCGAACTCGGCGTGGACGAGGTCCTCGACGACGCCGTCGACTCCGCCGTGGGGACAGGCCTGCTGGCACTGCAGGAAGCACGCACCGCACCGGATCCGAGCACGGCCGCGGAACTCTGCCTGAGCGCCGTCCCCCACCTCGTGCTCGCCGTCACCCTGGCCAGCGCCGACCTCGACTGACCCGCGCCTTTGCACCAGCAGCCGACCCGAGGCGTCCCACCGACCAACGGGACGCCGCCGGACCAAGGGCCTACGTCCAGTCGATGCCGGGTCCGGCCGGTACGACCCGCTGCTCGTCGTTCAGCCGCGGGCCCAGCACCCGAACTCCGTGCCGGCCGGCTCCGCCGCCCGGTCGCCGCGACGTCGTCCCGCCCGCAGGCAGCGGTGAGCGGTACCGGGCGCTGGTTGCGTATGGGGAGCGACAGGTGCTGCGTCACTTCGGGCGGCCGCTCGCGTCACCCTGGGCCGGCCTCCCGGATTCTCCGTGGTGAGGACTCAGACCTCCCGCCGGCCCCGGCTGGGAGAAGTGGTGGCGATGGGCGGGGCGGCCTGGGGAAGCGGGCGGCGCTGCGCCGGCCGTGCTCCGGGGCAGGCGCCGGGACGCCGATCCGGGGTGGCTGCGGTTCGGCGGGGAAGCGGTGCGGGCCCCCGGCTTGGTTTGGTCGGGGGCCCGGACGGATGCTGGGGTCAGCTGGGCTGGTCGCCGGTGTAGCGGTAGATGTCGCCGGCGGTGTTGAGGTGCCAGGCGTTGCCGTCCGCGTCCGCGGCGATGTCGGTCGCGTTTCCGGAGATCTTCACCCATGGGTTGCTGCCGCTGGCGTCGTTGTGGGTGTTGATCCGAGAACACTGCCTAGTACAACTCGCCTGCGGCACCATCTGTCTCCGGCGCCTCCGGGCGGTATTCCGAAACGATCAGTTATACGCGCGCGTCCTTGACGGTAAAGGGGGAGGGAACGGCTTGACCTCAAGCGCGGCTGAGGTCGAATGATGGAGCCATGAACGAGATGACTGGCACGACGAATCCCCGGGACCACTTCGAGGTCACCACCCTCATCAGCGGCTTCTTCCGCACCATGGACGAGCGGCGGTTCGGCGAGGGCTGGCCTGGGGCCTACTTCACTGGTGACCTGCGGACGACGACGCCGCTCGGTGTGGCCGAAGGCGCCGACGCGGTCCGCCACGTGGAGGAGGCCACCGACCGGTTCGCCGCCACCCTGCACATCTCCTCCGACGTCCTCGTCCAGGCCGAACCGGGTGGGCGGACGGCCAATGCCTCCTGGAATGCCCACATGACCCACGTCCATCTGGACTCCACGCTCCGAGCAAGGGGCGAGGGTGCCAACCCCCTATTCACGGTGGGCGGTATTTACGAGGGGAAACTTCGCCGCACCGACAACGGCTGGCGCATCAGCCGCATGTCCGTGCGGGCCGTCTGGACCACGGGCGAGCCGCCTCTCCTGCCGGAGGAGACCGCCACCCGTGTCGCGGAACTGACCGGCGCCCGGGCATCGAGCCGAGCCCGGCGGTTCATGGGCGGAGCCAGATTCGGATCGAGGCTTGGGTGACGGGGCCGTGGAAGATATAGGCGCGCTTGTCGTATCCCGTCGCCACGGCCCGAAAGTTCTTCAGCGCGTTGATCATCCGCTCGACTTCGTTCCTACGCTTGTTGATCGCCTTGTCGAAACCTGTGGGCCGGCCGCCCTTGCTGCCACGGCGCTTGCGGTTGCCCCGCTGGTTCGGCCTTCTGGACGGCGAACACACGGCCCGGGTCGTCAAACGCAACGACACCCCGGGGGACACCAGCACGTTCGGAGGCCTCATCGCCGCGCCCGGGGGCGCCGTACCGAGCAAGCCGGCGCCCCGGGCCCGCCAGATCGAGTTCGTCGGGGACTCCCTCACGGTGGGCTATGGCAATGTGTCGGGCACCCGCGACTGCAATCCGGAACAACTCAAGCGAAACACCAACAGCGACGTGAGCCACAGCACCCTCGCCGCACGGCAGCTGGACGCCGATTACCAGATCAACGGCTTCTCCGGCCCCGGCACGGTGCGCAACGTCGCCGGCATCTGCCCGGACATCACGTACCGGACCTATTACGACCGCGCCCTGCTGAACGTGGACGACGACGTCTGGCAGAACCCCGGGACGTGGCGCCCCCAGATCGTGGTGGTCAACCTCGGCTCCAACGCCTTCACCGGCCTCACCCCCGGTGAACCGTGGACGCCCGACAGCCTCGCGGCCGCCCACCGCACCGCCTACGGCGAGTTCCTCCAGAAACTGCGGAGGCGCTACGGAGCCGGTACCACCCTCGTAGCCGTCGGTTTCGACAGCAACGCCGAGCACGCGTGCGGCAGGTGGTCGAGGCGCGCAACGACGCCGGTGACAGCCGCGTTCACTACTGGTTCCTCGATCAGTCGGGCCTGGACTTCCTCGGATGTGACGGGTACACCTCGGCTCACGACGACCGGGTGATCGCCGATCGGTTTGCCCCGTTCCTCAGGAGCCTGCCGACCAGATGGTGAGGAACGTGGCCACCCGTGAACCGCGCTAGGGACTGCTGTCCCCGCCGCCTCCGGCCCCCTGGGTGTCCTGCCGCTGGGCGACTTGATCACCTGAGTGGAGAGCAGCAGCACTGACGAAGGATGCGGGGGCCCGCTGGGGGGGTGCCCCTATCTCTTTGGTCAAGGTCGTGGGTCAGGATGGCGGCATGACGACCTGGTTCCGGACCTACTACGAGGACGAAGATCTGTGGCTGTATTTCGAGGCCGATGACGAAGGCTGGGCAGCGCGGCAGGTTGAGGTCCGGGGGCAGGACTCGCGTCCGGTGACGGCGGTCTCTTTGGAAGAGGTGCTGCACTTGCGTGATCATGTAGATCTCGCGGCGATGTTCCGCTATGAACGGCAGTACGGCGTTCTCGCCGAAGGTCCCATGGACGGCTGGCAGGACCAGCCCCAGGCGGCCGAGATTCCCGCGGAGGAGTTCGAGCGGCTGTGGGCTGAAGCACGGCGGGCTCTCGGCGATTCAGCCTGACTTGGCGGGTTGAGGTTCGTAGAAGGTTCCGTCGCGGAGCATCGCGAAGAGGACGTCGGCCCGTCGTCTGGCGAGGCAGAGCAGGGCCTGGGTGTGGTGCTTCCCTTGGGCGATTTTCTTGTCGTAGTAGGCCCGCGATGCCGGGTCGCCCAGGGCCGCGAACGAGGAGAGGAAGAAGGCCCTCTTGAGCTGCTTGTTTCCCCTGCGGGAGGGCTGTTCGCCTCGGATCGAGGACCCTGAACTGCGGGTCGCGGGGGCGAGGCCGGCGTAGGCGGCGAGGTGGCCTGCGGTCGGGAAGGTGCTGCCGTCGCCGACCTCGATCAGGATGCGGGCTCCGGTCCTGACGCCGACTCCCAGCATCGACCTCAGGACCTTCGAGAGAGGGTGGGCCTCTAGGAGTTCTTCGATCCGTCCGGCTAGGAGTTTGCGCTGTTCAAGGACGGCGGTCAGAGATTGGGCCAGGCTCGGGACGATCAGCGCGGCCGCCTCGGTGCCCGGAACGGTGACGGTCTGTTCGTCCAGAGCGGTGAAGATTTCCTCGACCAGCCGCTCGGCCATCCTCGGCGCTTTCGGCCGTAACAGCGTCACCAGGCGGCGCCTGCCGGCCTTGCGGATCTGAGCCGGTGATCCGAACAGCTCCAGGAGCGTGAGGACGGCCGGGTGCTGTAACCGCGGCCCCAGCACCCGCTCCAGGGATGGATGGATCTGGGTCAGCAGGCCGTGGAGCCGGTTCGCGACCCGGGTTGCCTCGCCGGCGAGGTCGTCGTCGAAGCCGACGATCATCTCCAGTTCGGCGATGGTCTCGTCTTCGCCGTCGATCGCTCGCAGCGTGTGAGGCATTGCGCGGGCGGCGTCCGCGATGATGGACGCGTCCTTCGCGTCGGTCTTGGCCTCGCCCGGGTAGAGGTCGGCGATTCGTCGCATCGTCAGCCCGGGAAGGTAGGCGACCGGGCAGCCCATGTCCCGGGCGACCGCCAGCGGCAGGGCGCCGATCGAGGCTGGCTGGTCGACCACGACCAGCACCGTTCCGTGCTTGGCCTGCAGCTTGGCGAACAGCTCGCGGAGCCTGGGTTCGGTGTTGGGCAGTCGCTTATCGAAAGCCTTTTTGCCGGCCGGGGTGACGGCGGTGGCGTGGTGTTCGCCCTTGCCGACGTCCAGGCCGAGGAAGACGTCGATGTCGCCGGTGTCGATCACGTGCAGGCCCCTCCGCTCACGCCTTTCGTCCGGCCTTGCCTCGGCACCGAGCTGCCACACCCACGTTACGGAGAGCTCTTCCGGCCTTGGGTGAAGCCGGTGCTCAAGCCCCTCATCAGCGGTCCGTCGATGCCTCCGGGCCCGGTGACACCACCCCCCGGATCATCAACCGCAACAAGGGGGGGAAGTCATGCCGGACCCGAAGGCCGGTAGCCCCATTGCGGATCCACGAAGACGGTCAC
>NZ_JBEXWB010000172.1:0-12679 GCF_040629645.1 Streptomyces sp. NPDC005899
CACCCCGTGGCCGGTGACGTCGCCGACGACCAGCGCCGTACGCCCGCCGGGCAGCGCCACCACGTCGTACCAGTCGCCGCCCACCCCGTGCGCGTCGGCGGCCGGCGCGTAGTGCGCGCGCACCCGCAGGCCGGGGGTGTGGGGGGTGGCGCGCGGGAGCAGGCTGCGCTGCAGCGAGAGGACGTGCTGGCGCTCGCGCCCGTAAAGGCGGGCGTTGTCCATGAACACGGCCGCCATGGCTCCGAGCTGGACGGCCACGTCGGCGTCGGCCCGGTTGAACGGCGGACTGCCGCCGGCCCGGACGAAGTCGGCCGAGCCCAGCAGGACACCGCGGGCGATCAGCGGGACGGCGAGGTAGCTGTGCACGCCCTGGCGCCGCATGGCCGCGGCCGCGCTGTCCGTCGGGGCGACGCGCCGGAAGTCCTCGTCGGTCATCCTGCTGACGAGGACGGGCTCGCCCCTGCGCAGGCAGTGGGTGGTCAGCAGCGTCTCCCGGCGCTCCCGGCGGTCGACGACCTCGCCGACCGGGGAGGGCTCCAGCCCGGACAGCGCCTCGACCGCCCGCACCGCCATGGCCCTGGTGACGGGCACGGCGCTCCCGGTGACCCGCTCGCCCTCCTCCCCGTGCAGCACGGATTCCAGCAGGTCGACGGCGGCGCCGTCCGCCAGCCTGGGCACGCTGTACGCGGCCAGCTCCTGCGCCGTCCGCTCCAGGTCCAGGGTGGTGCCGATCCGGGTGCTCGCGGCGTGCAGCCAGCGCATGCGGGCGGCTGTGGTGAAGCGGTCGGGCCGCGGCGCGTCGGCGGCGTCCGGGCGCCGGACGTGCAACAACCGGGAGGTGCCGCCCTGGGCGGCCAGCCGACGGGTCAGGCGTCTCGCTCGGCTGCCGCCGCCGTTCACCGTGCCGACCTCCACTCGCGCCCGGGGGGGCGCATCGCTGTCGCCCCGGAGACTCACGAGCCGGCGGGGCACCGGCAGTCATGTTAGCGAGATCACGCCGGAATCACCCCTGCCCGTGCCGCCGTGATGCGAGCGCGGCACGGGCCGGGACGGAGGTGGGCCCGTCGCCGCGGCCGGCGCGGGGCCCACCCGGGACGTCACCGCAGGAGCACTCCGCCGTCCCCCGCCGCCGACGCGGCCGGCACCGCGACCAGGCCGAGCTCCGCTCCCGAGGCGAGCAGCGGATGGGAGGGCAGTACGCGCACCGTGTAGCCGTACGGCCCCGTGCGGTCGAGGGCGAGCGGGCCCTCGTAGAGCCAGCGGTCCTCCAGGTCGTGACCGCCGGCCGGCTTCAGCGGGACGGTCTGGGCCTCGGCGATCGCGTCACCGGAGTCGACCCGCCCGGCCACCACCTGCACCTCGACGTCGTCCGGGTCCAGGCCGCCCAGGGCGATCCGCACCCGCAGCGCGAGGGTGGAGCCCAGTTCGGCCGAGCCGCCCACCACGGCGTCGGCCGAGGCCTCCACGTGGTCGACGGCCACCTGGGGCCAGGCCGCGCGGACCTTGGCCTTCCAGGCCGCCAGCTCCTGTGCCGCCGCGGGCCCCAGCGCCCGGCGGGCCGACGCGGCGGGCGCGTAGAGCCGCTCGACGTACTCGCGCACCATGCGTCCGGCGAGGACCTTGGGCCCCAGGGTGACCAGGGTGCGGCGGACCATCTCGATCCACCGCTCGGGCAGGCCGTCCGCGTCGCGGTCGTAGAAGCGCGGCGCGACCCGCTCCTCGATCAGCGAGTAGAGGGCGCCCGCCTCCAGTTCGTCACGGCGCTCCTCGTCGGTGGCGGAGCCGTCGGCGGTGGGGATCGCCCACCCGAAGTCGGGCTCGTACCACTCGTCCCACCAGCCGTCGCGCACCGACAGGTTGAGGCAGCCGTTGAGCGCGGCCTTCATCCCACTGGTGCCGCAGGCCTCCAGCGGGCGCAGCGGGTTGTTGAGCCACACGTCGCAGCCCGGGTAGAGCTTCTGGGCCATGCCCATGCCGTAGTCGGGCAGGAAGACGATGCGGTGGCGCACCCTGGGATCGTCCGCGAACCGCACCAGCTCCTGGACGAGGCGCTTGCCCCCGTCGTCGGCGGGATGGGCCTTGCCCGCGACGACGATCTGGATGGGGTGTGTCGGGTGGAGCAGGAGCGCCCGCAGCCGGTCGCGGTCGTGCAGCATGAGGGTCAGGCGCTTGTACGAGGGAACGCGCCGGGCGAAGCCGATGGTCAGGACGTCGGGGTCGAGCACGCCGTCGATCCAGCCCAGCTCGGCGGTACCGGCGCCGCGCCTGCGCCAGGAGGCGTAGAGCCGCTTGCGGACCTCGGTGACGAGCTGCTCGCGCAGCCCGCGGCGCAGGTCCCAGATCTCCCGGTCGGGGACGGCGGTGACGGCGTCCCAGCGCCGGGGGGCACCGGCCGGCCCGGTCCCGGCACTGTCGGCCTGGCCGACCCCGGCGCCCGCGAGTGCGTTCTCCGCGCGTTCGGTGCCGAACTTCCTGGCGCCGAGGCGGAGTACCTCGGGGGCGACCCAGGTGGGTGCGTGGACGCCGTTGGTCACGGAGGTGATCGGCACCTCCGCGGGGTCGAAGCCGGGCCACAGACCGGAGAACATCTCGCGGCTGACGGCTCCGTGCAGGGTGGAGACGCCGTTGGCGCGCTGGGCGAGCCGCAGGCCCATCACCGCCATGTTGAAGAGGTCCGGCTCTCCGCCGGGGTACGTCTCCATGCCCAGGCGCAGGATCCGCTCCACCCCGACGCCCGGCAGCTCTCCGTCGTCGCCGAAGTGGCGTGCGACGAGCTGGCGTTCGAAACGGTCTATGCCGGCCGGCACCGGGGTGTGGGTGGTGAACACCGTCCCGGCCCGCACCACTTCCAGGGCGGCGTCGAAGTCCAGGCCGGTCTCGGACAGTTCCCGGATGCGTTCCAGGCCGAGGAAGCCGGCGTGCCCCTCGTTGGTGTGGAACACCTCGGGGTCCGGGTGCCCGGTCAGCCGGCAGTAGGTCCGCACGGCGCGCACCCCGCCGATGCCGAGGAGCATCTCCTGAAGCAGCCGGTGGTCGCTGCCGCCGCCGTAGAGCCGGTCGGTGACGTCGCGTTCGCCCGGCGCGTTCTCCTCGACGTCGGAGTCGAGCAGCAGCAGGGGGACGCGGCCGACCTGGGCCTGCCAGATCGAGGCGTACAGCGAACGTCCGCCGGGCAGGGCGAGCACCACCCGGCTGGGGGTGCCGTCCGCCTCGCGCACGAGGGTGAGCGGCAGTTCGTTGGGGTCGAGGACCGGATAGTGCTCCTGCTGCCAGCCGTCGCGGGACAGGCTCTGGCGGAAGTAGCCGTGCCGGTAGAGCAGGCCGACTCCGATGAGGGGCACGCCGAGGTCGCTGGCGGCCTTCAGGTGGTCCCCGGCCAGGATGCCGAGTCCGCCGGAGTACTGGGGCAGGGCCGCGGTGACCCCGAATTCGGGGGAGAAGTAGGCGATGGCGGCGGGGAGCTCCGCGCCCTGGGCGAGCTGGTCCTGGTACCACCGGGGGCCTTCGAGGTACTCCCGGAGGTTCCCGGACACCTCGGTGAGGCGGCGCAGGAAGTGCTGGTCCCCGGCCAGCTCGGTGAGGCGGTCGGCCGAGACGGCCCCGAGCAGGCGCACGGGGTCGGCGTCGGCGGGCCGCCAGCCCTCCGGGTCGGCCGCCTGGAAGAGCTGCTGGGTCTCGGAGTGCCAGGACCAGCGCAGGTTGCGGGCGAGGTCGCTGAGCGGTTGGAGGGGTTCGGGGAGGACGGGACGCACGGTGAATCGACGAATGGCCTTCACGTATCCCACCTTTACAGGGGACGCACGGATCCGAGGGGACGCACGACGGTGTGCGGCCCCTCCGTCACCCTCGACGGTAGCGGCGTGCGGCCGTTGGAGGCCACGGCGCGCGACCGGCTCAGTGGGAACGGCGCCGCCCGGCCCGACCGCCCCCGCCCCGGTCGTCACACCGTGCGCTCCCCCTCACGCCCCTCCCGTGGCACACCCGCGTCAGAGGTCCCGATCACACCATCGGCCCACGCGGCCCCATGGGCCAGATGCGTACACATTCCTCACGGGCGAAATGGCTGATTTCCCCTCCGTGCTCGACCTTGTAAGGCTCCGCACCACAGGGAAGGCTGCCATGTGTGCGTGACGCGTCGGCCGGGGGAAACGGCACGCCGCGTGCACGGTGCGTGCGCCGAGTGGACCCAGGAGTTAACACGCCGTCGGGTTGGCCGCCCGGAAGCGGTGGGAAGGCTTCCCCGGTACCCACCCGCGCAGCGCAGCACAGGTGCCCCGATCCGAGCACGGAACCCGCGCGCACCTGCCATTCGAGTGCCATTCGAGTGAACGCGGACAGGAGCGGCCATGCCCACAGCCCGCCGGCGGACGACCGAGCAGCTACAAAGGACGCAACCCCACCATCGCGGCGCGCGCGGCCAGCCCCTCCCACCCGCTCCGCGCTCCGTGCATGCCGAGCTCCAGCCCTCAGGTGATTCCATGATCGGTCGCATTCCCGTCCTGGACGTCCGTCCGCTCGTCGACTGCGGCAGACGGCCGGCCAAAGCCGTCGTAGGCGAGACCTTCCAGGTCAGCGCCACCGTGTTCCGTGAAGGCCATGACGCGGTGGCCGCCGACGTCGTCCTGTGCGATCCGAGCGGACGGCCCGGACCCTGGGCGCCGATGCGTGAACTCGCCCCGGGCACCGACCGCTGGGGCTGTGACGTCACTCCGACGGCCGAGGGGCACTGGACCTACACCGTGGAGGCGTGGAGCGATCCGGTCACCACCTGGCGGACGCACGCGCGGATCAAGATCCCGGCGGGCATCGACACCGACCTGGTCCTCGCGGAGGGCGCCGAACTCTACGAGCGGGCCGCCGGCGGCGTGCCGAAGCGGGACGGCCGCGAGGCCGTACTGGCAGCCGTCGACGCGCTGCGGGACACGAGCCGCCCGGCGGCCGCCCGGCTGGACGCCGCCCTCACCCCGGAGGTGGACGAGGCGCTGGGCCGGCACCCCCTGCGCGAACTGGTCACGGCCTCGCGCCCGATGCCGCTGGTCGTGGAGCGGCGGCGCGCCCTGTACGGATCCTGGTACGAGATGTTCCCGCGCTCCGAGGGGGCGCGCCCGGAGCCGGCGGCGCCCGCGAAGCCCGCCAGGAAGACCCGCGCCACCAAGGCGGCCGAGGCGGAGGCGGCCGCCGCGAGGGTGTCCGCGGCCGAGGCGGAACCCCCCGCCCCCAGGCTCCTCAGCGGCACCTTCCGTACGGCCGCCGAGCGGCTTCCGGCCGTCGCCGCGATGGGGTTCGACGTCGTCTACCTGCCGCCCGTCCATCCCATCGGCACCACACACCGCAAGGGCCCCAACAACAGCCTCTCCCCCGCCGCGGGTGACCCCGGGGTCCCGTGGGCGATCGGTTCGGCCGAGGGCGGCCACGACGCCGTCCACCCCGACCTGGGCACGCTCGAGGACTTCGACCACTTCGTGGGTACGGCCCGCACGCTGCGGATGGAGGTCGCGCTCGACTTCGCGCTCCAGTGCTCGCCGGACCACCCGTGGGTGACGGAGCACCCCGAGTGGTTCCACCACCGTCCCGACGGGTCGATCGCGTACGCGGAGAACCCGCCGAAGAAGTACCAGGACATCTACCCGATCGCCTTCGACAAGGACATGCCGGGGATCGTCGCCGAGAGCGTCCGCATCCTGCGCTTCTGGATGGACCGGGGCGTACGCATCTTCCGCGTCGACAACCCGCACACCAAACCGGTCGTCTTCTGGGAGACGGTGATCGCCGAGATCAACCGCACCGACCCGGACGTCATCTTCCTGGCCGAGGCGTTCACCCGGCCCGCGATGATGCGCACGCTGGCCGCGGTCGGCTTCCAGCAGTCCTACACGTACTTCACCTGGCGTAACACGAAGCAGGAACTCACCGAGTACGCCCTGGAGCTGGCCGGTGAGTCCGCCTCGTACATGAGGCCCAACTTCTTCGTGAACACGCCCGACATCCTTCCCGGTTACCTCCAGGACGGCGGCCGCCCCGCCTTCGAGGCGCGGGCCGTGCTCGCCGCGACCCTCTCCCCCTCCTGGGGCGTGTACGCGGGGTTCGAGCTGTGCGAGAACACCCCGGTGCATCCCGGGAGCGAGGAGTACCAGGACTCGGAGAAGTACCAACTCAGGCCGAGGGACTGGGAGTCGGCGGAACGCGAAGGCCGCTCGCTGGCGCCCCTGATCACCTCTCTCAACCGCATCCGGCGTCGCCACCCCGCGCTCCAGCAACTGCGCGACGTCCACTTCCACTCCGTCGACAACGAGGCGCTGATCATCTACAGCAAGCGATCCGGCTCGAACACCGTTCTGGTGGTCGTCAACCTCGACCCGCACCACACCCAGGAGGCCACGGTCTCGTTGGACATGCCGCGGCTCGGCCTCGACCGGCACGAGAGCGTGCCGGTGCGCGACGAGCTCACCGGCGACACCTATCACTGGGGCAGGACCTTCTATGTGCGTCTGGAGCCGGGCGTGAAGCCCGCGCACATCGTCGTCCTGCGACCGTCCCCGCCGACCGGAGGGTCACCCACACCATGATCGTCAACGAGCCCGTCCACGACCTGTTCGAGGACACCCCCGCCAAGGACCGTGATCCCGACTGGTTCAAGCGCGCCGTCTTCTACGAGGTCCTCGTCCGGTCCTTCCAGGACTCCAACGGCGACGGCGTAGGCGACCTCAAGGGCCTGACCGCCAAGCTCGACTACCTGCAGTGGCTCGGCGTCGACTGCCTCTGGCTGCCGCCCTTCTTCAAGTCGCCGCTGCGTGACGGTGGTTACGACGTCTCCGACTACACCGCCGTGCTCCCCGAATTCGGCGACCTCGCCGACTTCGTGGAGTTCGTCGACGCCGCCCACCAGCGCGGCATGCGGGTGATCATCGACTTCGTCATGAACCACACGAGCGATCAGCACGACTGGTTCCAGCAGTCCCGCACCGACCCGGACGGGCCCTACGGCGACTACTACGTCTGGGCCGACGACGACAAGCAGTTCCCGGACGCGCGGATCATCTTCGTCGACACGGAGACGTCCAACTGGACCTTCGACCCGGTGCGCAAGCAGTACTACTGGCACCGGTTCTTCTCGCACCAGCCCGACCTCAACTACGAGAACCCGGCCGTGCAGGAGGAGATCATCTCCGCGCTGCGCTTCTGGCTGGACCTCGGCATCGACGGCTTCCGGGTGGACGCCGTGCCGTACCTGTACCAGCGCGAGGGCACCAACTGCGAGAACCTCCCCGAGACCCACAACTTCCTCAAGCGGGTCCGCAAGGAGATCGACGCCAACTACCCGGACACCGTGCTGCTCGCCGAGGCCAACCAGTGGCCGGAGGACGTCGTCGACTACTTCGGCGACTTCCCGGCCGGCGGCGACGAGTGCCACATGGCCTTCCACTTCCCGGTGATGCCGAGGATCTTCATGGCCGTGCGGCGCGAGAGCCGCTACCCGGTCTCGGAGATCCTGGCGAAGACCCCGGAGATCCCCTCCGGGTGCCAGTGGGGCATCTTCCTCCGCAACCACGACGAGCTCACGCTCGAGATGGTCACGGACGAGGAGCGGGACTACATGTACGCGGAGTACGCCAAGGACCCGCGCATGCGGGCCAACATCGGCATCCGCCGCCGCCTCGCGCCCCTCCTGGACAACGACCGCAACCAGATCGAGCTGTTCACCGCCCTGCTGCTGTCCCTGCCCGGGTCGCCGATCCTCTACTACGGGGACGAGATCGGGATGGGCGACAACATCTGGCTCGGGGACCGCGACGCCGTGCGCACCCCGATGCAGTGGACCCCGGACCGCAACGCCGGGTTCTCCTCCAGCGATCCCGGACGGCTCTACCTCCCCACGATCATGGATCCGGTCTACGGCTACCAGGTCACCAACGTCGAGGCGTCCATGGCCTCGCCGTCGTCGCTGCTCCACTGGACGCGGCGGATGATCGAGATCCGCAAGCAGAACCCGGCGTTCGGCCTCGGCTCGTACAGCGAGCTGCCCTCGTCGAACCCCGCGGTGATCGCGTTCACCCGCGAGTACAAGGACGACCTCGTGCTGTGCGTCCACAACTTCTCGCGGTTCGCGCAGCCCACGGAGCTCGATCTGCGCGCCTTCAGCGGACGTCATCCGGTGGAGCTCATCGGCGGGGTGCGCTTCCCCGCCGTCGGGCAGTGGCCCTACCTCCTGACGCTCGCGGGACACGGTTTCTACTGGTTCCGGCTGCGGAAGGACGCTCCGGTCAGCTGACCTCCGTTGAAGGTCCGCTGACGGCGCCTCAGGTGCGGGGCGCCGCGCGCGGGGCGGTTTCCGCCGCCCCGCACGGGGCACTCTCCCCCGTATCGAGCGCATCCGGGCTCCTTCGGGCGCTTCATGGCCCAATGATCGAGTCCGTACGGACTTTTCCTCACCCGACACGTCCCGCACAGCCGGACAGCCATTGCCGCAATCCGGGACACTCTTCGCATCCTGTGGTGTGCCCGGGGAAAGGACGCGATGCCATGTCGGAGGCTGCATCCACTCGAGTCGCCCTGGCGAAGAGCACGACAACGAGAAAGACCACGAGTCGGAGTCTCGGGAGCAGCACGGGCACGACGGCACTGCTGCCGTCGCTCACCCCCCTGCTCCACGAGTGGCTCCCCCGGCAGCGGTGGTTCGCGGGAAAGGGGCAGCCGGTCACCGGCTTCTCCCTTGTCGCGGCCACCGAGATACTGCCGCTGGACGCCTCGGCGGGCCCCGGCCTGCTGCACCTGCTGGTGCGCGCCCATCAGCCGAGCCGGACCCCCCAGTCCCACGACGACTGCTACCAGCTCCTGCTCGGGGTGCGTGCCACGTTGCCGCCGCGCCTGGCCGGCGCCCTCATCGGCCAGGTAGCGGACGGCCCGCTCGCCGGCCGGGTCCTGTACGAGGGCCTGCACGACCCCCGTGTCGCCGGCCTCCTGCTGGAACGATTCCGTAACCCCGGATCGCTCGGCCACCTCAGCTTCGAGCGGGCCGCGGCGATCCCGCCGGGGCTGTCGCCACGGCTCCTGGACACCGAGCAGTCCAACTCCTCGCTCGTCTACGGCGACGCCTACATCCTGAAGATCTTCCGCCGGGTCTTCCCCGGCACCAACCCCGATCTGGAGCTGCCGCTGGCACTCGCCCGGGAGGGCTGCGGGCGGGTGCCGGCCCCGGTCGCCTGGTTCGAGGCGACCACTCCGGAGCCGCTCACCCTCGGGGTGCTCCAGCCCTTCCTGCGGGGCGCGCGGGACGGCTGGCACCTCGCCCTGGCCGCGCTCGGAGCCGGGCGCGACTTCGTCCCCGAGGCGCACGCGCTGGGCCGGGCCACGGCCGAGGTCCACACGGCGCTCGCCGCCGCCCTGCCGACGCCCGCCCTCGCCCGGGAGCGGACCGGCCACCTGGTGGCCGGGATGATCGACCGGCTGGAACACGCCGCGCAGGCGGTCCCGGCCCTGGTCCCGTACGTACCGGGGCTGCGCGCGGCGTTCGACGCCGTCGCCGCGCAGGGCCGTACGGGAGGGGGCTGGGCCGTGCAGCGGATCCACGGCGACCTGCACCTGGGCCAGGCCCTGCGCGGGCAGGACGGCTTCTGGTCGCTGATCGACTTCGAGGGCGAACCGGCCCGGCCCCTGCCCGAGCGCCGCAGTCCGCAGCCGACGGTGCGCGACGTCGCGGGGATGCTCCGCTCCTTCGACTACGCGGCCCGCTCGCACGAGCCGTGGAACCCCGAGTGGGCGGCCCGCTGCCGGGCCGCGTACTGCGAGGGCTACGCCCGGGCGGCGGGCACCGACCCGCGCGGCGAACCGGAGCTGCTGCGCGCCCTCGAGACCGACAAGGCGGTGTACGAGGTGCTCTACGAGGCCCGCCACCGCCCCGACTGGCTGCCCGTCCCGATGGCCGCCATCCACCGTCTGGCCGGCACGACCGCGTGATCCGCCCTTCCCATCCCTCACCCCCCGAGGAGGCAGTCCCTGTGACCGCCCGCAAGCCGTCCCGCAAGTCGCCCGAGCCCGCCGCCGAGCCCCTCGAGGTCCCGCCCGCGGCGGAACCCGTGACCACCGAGGTCACCGCCTCGGCCGCCGACGCCCCGCCGCCCGCCAAGCGCAGGACCAAGCGGGCCGCCACCGCCAAGACCGCCACGGGCACGAAGGCCGCGTCCGCCAGGACGGCGGCCAGGTCCACCGGTGCCGAGTCCGCCGCCGCGCGGGCCGCCGCCGCGACCCCCGTCGCCGAACCCGCCACCGAGACCCCGGTCGCGGAACCCGCCGCCGGCGCACCGGAACCCGCCACCGCCTCCACCGCCGCCGCGCCACCCCGCCCACGGCGCGGCGGCGGGAGCAGGGACGCGCTGCCCGCCACGGCCCTGTCCGACGCCGACCGGGGACGCCTGCTCGCCGGTGACCACCACGCTCCGCACGACGTCCTCGGCGCGCACCCGGCCCGGGGCGGGGTGGTCGTGCGGGTCCTGCGCCCGTACGCCCGCTCGGTGACCGTACTGGCGCAGGGGGTGCAGGCCGAGCTGCAGAGTGACGGCGACGGCTTCTTCTCCGCCGTCCTGCCGCTGCCGTCCGTGCCCGAGTACCGCCTGCTGGTCGCCTACGAGGACGACGAGATCGAGGTGGACGACCCCTACCGGTTCCTGCCCGCGCTCGGTGAGCTCGATCTGCACCTGATCGGCGAGGGCCGGCACGAGGAGCTGTGGCAGGCGCTCGGTGCCCGGCCGATGGAGCACCAGGGGGTCGCGGGGACCCGCTTCACCGTCTGGGCCCCCAACGCGCGCGGGGTCCGTGTCACAGGTGACTTCAACTACTGGGACGGCACGGCCTTCCCCATGCGTTCGCTGGGCGCGACGGGCGTGTGGGAGCTGTTCCTCCCCGGCGTCGGCGAGGGCGCCGTGTACAAGTACGACATCTGCCGTCCCGACGGTTCGCACACCCAGCGTGCCGACCCGATGGCCCGGCACACGGAGGTGCCGCCCGCGACCGCCTCGGTGGTCACGGCGTCGCACCACGTCTGGCAGGACGCCGACTGGATGGCGCACCGGGGCGACCGCCCGGTGCACGAGTCGCCCTTCTCGGTCTACGAGGTGCACCTCCCCTCCTGGCGGCCCGGCCTGAGCTACCGTGAGCTGGCCACCCAGCTGCCCGCCTATGTGAAGGAACTCGGCTTCACCCACGTCGAGTTGATGCCGGTGTCGGAGCACCCGTTCGGTGGTTCCTGGGGTTACCAGGTCACGGGCTTCTACGCGCCGACGTCCCGCATGGGCACCCCGGACGACTTCCGCTTCCTGGTCGACGCCCTGCACGGGGCGGGGATCGGCGTCCTCATGGACTGGGTGCCGGCGCACTTCCCGCGCGACGACTGGGCACTCGCCGAGTTCGACGGCCGGCCGCTGTACGAGCACTCCGACCCCTCCCGGGCCGCGCACCCGGACTGGGGCACCCTGGAGTTCGACTACGGCCGTACGGAGGTCCGCAACTTCCTGGTCGCCAACGCCACCTACTGGTGCGAGGAGTTCCACATCGACGGCCTGCGGGTCGACGCGGTGGCCTCGATGCTCTACCTCGACTACTCGCGCGAGGACGGCCAGTGGTCGCCGAACGAGTTCGGGGGCCGGGAGAACCTCGACGCGGTGGCCTTCCTCCAGGAGATGAACGCGACGGTCTACCGGCGCAACCCGGGTGTCGTGACGATCGCGGAGGAGTCCACGGCCTGGAACGGTGTCACCCGCGCCACCCACCACGTGGGACCGGACGGTTTCGGCGGCCTCGGCTTCGGGCTGAAGTGGAACATGGGCTGGATGCACGACTCGCTGGTGTACATGTCCAAGGAGCCGGTGCACCGCAAGTACCACCACGACGAGATGACGTTCTCGATGGTGTACGCGTACAGCGAGAACTACGTGCTGCCGATCTCGCACGACGAGGTCGTGCACGGCAAGCAGGCCCTGGTCACCAAGATGCCCGGTGACTGGTGGCAGCGGCGCGCCAACCACCGCGCCTACCTGGGTTACATGTGGGCCCACCCCGGCAAGCAACTCCTGTTCATGGGACAGGAGTTCGCGCAGGGCGCCGAGTGGTCCGAAGGCCATGGCCCCGACTGGTGGCTGCTGGACGAGACGTACGGGGCCTCCGCCGACCACCGGGGCGTCCGCACGCTGGTCACCGACCTGAACGCGGTGTACGGCGCGCTGCCCGCGCTCTGGCAGCGCGACACGGACCCGGAGGGCTTCTCCTGGATCGACGGCGGCGCCGCGGAGGACAACGCCCTCTCCTTCGTCCGCTACGACGCCGACGGCTCGCCGCTGCTCGCGGTCTGCCACTTCTCCCCGGTGGTCCGGCACGACTACCGCATCGGCGTGCCGGACGGCCCGGAGGCGTGGGTCGAGATCATCAACACGGACGCGGCGCGGTACGGCGGCAGCGACGTCCGCAACGAGGGCGCGCTGAAGCCGGAGGCGGTGCCGGCCCACGGCAGGGAGACGAGCCTGTCCCTGACACTGCCGCCGCTGGCGACGGTGTGGTTCCGGCCGGCCTGACGGCGGCCGGCCGGGTGGCACGCTATCAGCAGTTCGCCCCAGCCGCTGCCGAAATCCGCGATCCGGGCTCCCCGTGAGGGAGCGCAGGCGGCGATCAGCCGGGCGGCGTGGGCTTCGGA
>NZ_JBEXWB010000173.1:0-12654 GCF_040629645.1 Streptomyces sp. NPDC005899
TCGCTGCGCGCCCGCGGGCGCGCGGCGGCGCGCAGGTGGTCTCACCTGGCCCGGGCGGCGATGCGGTCGAGCCATTCCGCGAGGAGGGCGCGTTCGTTGTCCGTCAGGGCGGAGGTCTGCGGGAGCGCCGCGCGCAGGGCGACGGCGGCCCCGGCGGGGCCGGGCTCGGACACGGCCGGGGTGTCCGTCGTGATCGCCGTGATGACGGCCTCGCGGGCCAGGACGGACAGGCCGAGGTCGCGCCGGTCCTCCGGCATGGCGAGCAGGGCCAGCGTCGTGCCGCCCCCGGAGGCGTGGACCAGGTGTGCGGCCCGCTGCTCGTCCACCCGGAGCCGGCCGGCCTCGGCGATGCGGCGCACGTGCCCGGCGAGGACCTCGATGGCGGCGCGGGCCGCGGGCGACGAGGCGCCGGGGCGGGGGTCCCCGTACATCAGCGAGTACAGGGCCGGGTTGGCGAGCCCGAAGCCGACGTGCAGGTCCCAGCCGGCGCGGAGGTCCTCCACCGGGTCGGCGCTGGGTGCCAGGGCGGTCTTGCTGTTCAGGTAGGTGGCGAAGCCGTGGGCCGCGACCGCGTCGAGCAGGCCCTGCTTGTCCCCGAAGAGCCGGTAGAGGGTCGGGGCCTGGACACCGGCCGCCGCGCTCACCGCCCGGGTCGACACCGCCTCGCGTCCGCCCTCGCCGAGGAGCCGGATCGCGGCGGCGAGGATGCGGTCGCGGTTGGTGTCCGCGGTGGCGGAGGGTCCGGGCGTCATGTTTCCCATGGTAACGATCGGCCGTTACCGGGTGCACCCTCCGCGTCCGCCGGGACTCCCGGGCGCGCCGGGTGCCGCGCCGGGATCACAGGACGATCCGGGCGGCGACGGGCAGGTGGTCGCTCCCGGTGGCGGGCAGCGACCGGATGCGGGTGACCCTCGCGGACCGGGCGAACACCTGATCGATGCGGGCCACGGGCAGGACCGCCGGCCGGAACCTGTGCGGTCGCGGCTCCCCGCCGCGGCGACGGGCGGCGACGGGCCCCGGGAAGGCACCGCCGCGGCGCTCAGGCGGCCGCCAGGGCTCCCGCGTAGGGGCCGCCCACGGCCCAGGCCCGGTGCATGGCGTCCGCGAAGGCCGCGGCCAGCCGGTGTTCGCCGGTGGGGCCCGGGTGGGTGCCGTCGTAGGTGTCCGTGTGGATGTCGTAGCCGGCCGGGGGCGCGGCGAGCACGAGGGGGGAGCCGGGGCCCGTGAGGTCGGCGACCGCCTCGGCCAGGAGCAGGTTGAAGCGCTCGCACTCGGCGGCGAAGAGAGCGTCGGACTCGGCCCGGATGTTCGGTATGACGGGGGCGAGCACCATCCTCACGCGCGGGTTCGCGGTGCGGGCCGCCATGATGAAGGCCCGGGCGTTGCGGGCCGTCTGCTCGCTGTCCGTGTAGAAACCGAGGTCTATGAGGCCCAGTGAGACGAGCAGGACGTCGGCGCGGGCGTCCGCGACCGCGTCGGCGATGACGGGCGCCATGTGCAGCCAGCCCTCGCCCCAGCCGGCCAGGTGCCGCCGCGCGGGAGCGGGGAAGGCCGGGTCGCCGTAGGCGTGGGAGACCGGGGCGTCCGCCTCGGCGTCGTACAGCCCGGTGCGGGGCCCGGTGATCGTGTAGCGGCCGGCGCCCACGGCCGCTTCGAGGTGCTGCCACATGCGGTAGCGCCACGTGAAGTCGCCGGCACGCCCGATGGTCATGGAGTCGCCGACGAAGAGAAAACGCATGGCGACATCATGGCCGATCACTGCTCCGCCCTGATACGTGACAGTGGACACTTGTCGCATGAGACCGCTGCTCGCCGCCCCCGCCGCCGCCCTCCTGTTCCTCGCGGCGGCACCCGCCGCGGCGGCCGGCGGGGACGGGGCCGACCGGACGTTCACGATCGAGGACCCCCGGATCACCGAGTCCAGCGGCCTGGCCGCCAGCCGCCTCCACCCGGGCGTCTACTGGACGCACAACGACAGCGAGGACGGGCCGTACGTCTACGCGGTCGACTCCCGGACCGGGAGGACCGTCGCGACGATCACGATGCGCGGGGTCGGCGAGCCGCGGGACGTGGAGGCGATATCCCTGGGACCGGACGGCAACCTGTACGTCGGCGACATCGGCGACAACCTCGACGGCTCCTGGGACCACGTGTGGATCTACCGCTTCCCCGAGCCCGCGAAGCTCGCGGACGCCACCGTGCGGGCCGTGCAGTTCGACGTGAAGTACGCCGACGGGCCGCGCAACGCCGAGGCGATGATGGTCCACCCCAGGACCGGGCGGGTCTACATCGCCTCCAAGAACGAGGAGGGCGGGGGACTCTACGAGGGGCCCGCGAAGCTGTCCGCGGGTGGCGACAACGTCTTCCGCCGCGTGGGGGAGGTGCCGTGGGTGACGGACGGGGCGTTCTCCCCGGACGGGAGGAGCCTGGTGCTCCGTTCGTACTTCAGCACCCGCGGTTACGCCTTCGCCGACGGACGGCTCGGCGCCGACCACCGGGTGACCGTGCCGTTGCAGGCGCAGGCCGAGTCCGTGACGTACACGGCGGACGGTTCGGCGATGATGTTCGGCTCCGAGGGGGTGCGGAGCGAGGTGGTGCGCGTGGAGGTCGAGGGCGGGACGAGTGGCGGCTCGCCGTCCTCCGACCGGGGCGGCGCACCGTCCTCGGCGGCGGGCGGTGACGGCGGGGGCGGTGGTGACGGCTCCCGGAAGGTCACCGTGACCGGGGGCGCGGTGCTGCTGGCGGTCGTCGCCGTCGCCGTGTTCGGCCTCAGGCGGCGGCGCGGGTAGCGGCCGGGCGCGTGCGGGGCTCCTCGCGCCGGCCGGGTCTCAGCACTTCTCGGAGCAGGGGCGGAGCTCGTAGTGCAGGGTGTGGTCGCGCTTCAGCCGGTGGGTGAGGGGCACGACGACGCCGTGCAGGGCCGGGTACTTCCGGGAGAGCGTCCGGGCCGCGTGGAGGTCCTCCTTCGATCCGGGCTGCAGGAGCCGCGCCCAGGCCCGCACGGGCGGGCCCGTCGGCGCGCCCCGCACGGTGCACGGTGAGATGTCCACCACGGGGTGGTTGCGCATGCGGTCCACCTTCCACGCCGAGGAGAACGTACGGACGTAGGCGTGATCGCCCTCGACGGCGATGCTGACAGGGGTGTGGGCAGCCGATCCGTCGGGCCGGCGACTGCTGAGCAGGACGGTGTACTGCTTCACGAAGGGCTCCAGCGCGCTGATCGTCTCCATACGTTCCATGGTGCACGAATCGGTGCATAAGGGTCGGCGCGGGCGATGCGGGTTCCGCACGCCCAGCCCCGTACCTCGGGCTCCGTACGCCCGGCCCCCGTACGCTCGGGACCCATGCAGGCCGCCCCCTTCTCGACCACCCGCCTCGACGCGTGCCCGCTCGACCCCGTGCACGCGGACGAGATGGCGCGGGTACTGGCGGACCCCGCCCTGTACACGTACACGGGAGGCGCCCCGGAGGACACGGACACCCTGCGCGCCCGATACGAACGCCAGGCCGCCGGTTCACCGGACCCGGGCGAGCTGTGGTGGAACTGGGTGCTCCGGGTGCGCGGCGACGGCTGCCTGGCCGGTTACGTCCAGGCCACCGTGCGGGGTGGGACGGCCGAGGCCGCCTGGGTCGTGGGAGCCGGCCGGCAGGGCAGGGGATACGGGAAGGAGGCGGCGCGGGGCCTGGTCACCCACCTCCTCGGTACGGCGGGCGTCCGTACGGTCCTCGCCCACATCCACCCCGCCCACGCCGCCTCCGCCGCGGTGGCGAGGGCGGCCGGGCTGGCGCCGACGCGGGAGCGTGTGGACGGCGAGGTGCGCTGGCGGCGGGACGCGCCCTGACCCGCGCCCGCTCCGGCGGGGACCCCGCGGTGGGTGGCGGCCCACTACAGTGCCCGCCGTGACCCGAACAGAACCCGGCTTCCTGCGGAACACCCGGACGTCCTACGACGCCCTCGCCGAGGCGTACCACGCCACCTTCCGGGACGAACTCGCCGCCAAGCCGCTCGACCGCGCCCTGCTGACCGCCTTCGCCGAACTCGTACGCGGGGAAGGCGGCCCACTGGCCGACGTGGGCTGCGGAACGGGACGGGTGACGGCGTACCTGAGCGAGCTGGGCGTCGACGTGTTCGGCGTCGACCTGTCCCCGGGCA
Source organism: Streptomyces sp. NPDC005899 (assembly GCF_040629645.1). NCBI lineage: Bacteria > Bacillati > Actinomycetota > Actinomycetes > Kitasatosporales > Streptomycetaceae > Streptomyces > Streptomyces sp. NPDC005899. The sequence continues at coordinate 4,154 of NZ_JBEXWB010000173.1, forward strand.
TGCTCGCCGTGGCCCGGCGCAGCTATCCGGGCCTCCGGTTCGAGGAGGGGTCGATGCTCGCCCTGGACCTCCCGGACGGCGGACTGGGCGGGGTCCTGGCCTGGTACTCCACCATCCACGTACCCGACGGACAACTCCCCGGCGTGTTCGAGGAGTTCTTCCGTGTGCTGGCTCCGGGCGGCCACCTCCTCCTGGGTTTCCAGGTGGGGGAGGGGGCGCGGCACAGGACGGAGGGGTTCGGGCACGGGATCGACCTCCACTTCCGCCGCCGGCACCCGGAACCGGTGGCCGGGCTCCTGACCGCGGCGGGCCTGACCGTGAAGGCCCGCCTGGTCCGCGAGAAGGAGGAGGGCGGCGACTTCCCCGAACTGACCCCGCAGGCCTTTCTGCTGGCCGAGAAGCCGGCTGCCGGTGCCGGGGGTGAGGACGGGACCACCGGCTGAGGACGGGACCACTGAGGACGGGACCACCGGCTGAGGAGGGGCACCCATGGGGCCTGGGACATCGGCCACTTCGGCAACGACACCGCCGCGGACTTCGGGGGGAGCCCGGACGACGCGCCACAGGAGAAGCGGGCGGCCCTGATCGAACAGGCGCCGGCGACAGCCGCCGGCGCCGGCCCGCTGGAGTACCACCGCGCTGCTGCGCCGGGTCCTGGCGGGTGCTCAGGAGGCGGGGTGAGAGCCCGTCGCCCCGTCGATCAGCTCACGGAGGATGTCCATGTGACCGGCGTGCCGCAGCACGTCCTCCAGCATGTGGACGAGCACCCAGCGCATGGACACCGTGGTGCCGTTCCACGACGTGCCCGTGGCGTCCAGGTCCGTCTCCGCGATGGCCCGGTCGGCGGCGGCGCGGGCGCGGGCGTGGAGGGCGAGGATCTGTTCGGTCGTCTCGTCGGGGGCGACCGTCATGTCGTCCGTGTACGGGTCGAACCACAGGTCCTCGGTCTCGCGCCCGAACGTGGCACAGAACCAGCCGTACTCGACGGCGGCCAGGTGCTTGACCAGGCCCAGCAGGTTCGTGCCCGTCGGGGTCATCGGCCTGCGCACCTGCTCGTCGTCCAGGCCCGCCAGCTTCCACAGGACCACGTCCCGGTGCCGGTCGAGACTCGCGTGCAGGACGTCCTTCTCGCTGCCGGTGTACGGCACGGTCTTCGTCATGCCGGGGAAGGTAGCAACCGGCACCGACAGTCGTGACGCGCGAGCGCGCGGGGGCCGGGCGCTGAACGCCACCCGGCCGGGCGGAACGCGGCCGGCCCCGCACACCGTGGGTGCGCGGGGCCGGCCGGACGGATGACCGTCAGAGCTTGTCGATCACGTAGTCGACGCAGGCCGTCAGCGCCTGGACGTCCGCCGGGTCGATCGCCGGGAACATCGCGACCCGCAGCTGGTTGCGGCCCAGCTTGCGGTACGGCTCCGTGTCCACGATGCCGTTGGCGCGGAGCACCTTGGCGACCGCGGCCGCGTCGATGCCGTCCTCGAAGTCGATCGTGCCGATGACCTGCGAGCGCTTCGCCGGGTCGGTGACGAACGGGGTGGCGTACTTGGACTCCTCGGCCCAGCCGTACAGCGCCTGCGAGGACGCCGCGGTGCGGCCGGTGGTGAAGTCCAGGCCGCCCTGGGTGTTCATCCACTTCAGCTGCTCGTTCAGCAGGAAGAGGGTGGCCAGCGCCGGGGTGTTGTACGTCTGGTTCTTGAGGGAGTTGTCGATCGCCGTGGGCAGCGAGAAGAACTCCGGGACGTGCCGGCCGGAGGCGTGCACGCGCGCGGCGCGCTCCAGGGCCGCCGGGGAGAACACGCCGATCCACAGGCCGCCGTCGGAGGCGAAGGACTTCTGCGGGGCGAAGTAGTAGACGTCGGTCTCGGTGATGTCGACCGGGAGCCCGCCCGCTCCGGAGGTGGCGTCCACCAGGACGAGGGCGCCCTCGTCGGCGCCCGCGACCCGCCGCACGGGCGCCGCGACGCCCGTCGAGGTCTCGTTGTGGGTCAGCGCGTAGACGTCGACGCCCGCCTCGGCCCGCGGGTCCGGGTGGGTCCCCGGCTCGGAGGCGATGACGGTCGGGTCGGCCAGCCACGGGGCGAGCTCGGCGGCCTTCGCGAACTTGGACGAGAACTCACCGAAGTTGAGGTGCTGGGACTTCGACTCGATCAGACCGTGCGTCGCGACGTCCCAGAAGGCGGTGGAGCCGCCGTTGCCCAGGACGACCTCGTACCCCTCGGGGAGGGAGAAGAGGCTGCGCACGCCGTCCCGTACCTCGCCGACCAGGTTCTTGACCGGGGCCTGGCGGTGGGACGTGCCGAGAAGGGAGGTGCCGGTGGCGGCCAGCGCGTCGAGCGCCTCCGTCCGCACCTTGGAGGGTCCGGCGCCGAAGCGTCCGTCGGCGGGCTTGATGTCAGCGGGAATCTGGATGTCGGCCACGAGCCGGAGCGTAGTCCCTCCCGGACGCGGACCGGGAACCGTGTCCGTCGGATGAGACGCGCGCTCCGGCCCGTGGACAGCCGTGCGAGAGGCCGGTCAGCCCAGTTCGACCGGCAGCTCGTACAGGTCGTTCTGGGTCACGATGGGCTTGTTGCGCAGCTCGGACGCCGGGACCGCGAGGTCCAGCGCGGGGAAGCGCTCGTACAGCGCGGGCAGCGCCACCCCCGCCTCCAGCCGGGACAGGGCGGCACCCGGGCACACGTGCGGGCCGTGACCGAAGGCGATGTGGCGGTTCGGGGAGCGGGTGACGTCGAAGTCGCCGGCGGTCGGCCCGTACTGCTCCTCGTCCCGGCCGAGCGCGCCGAAGGAGACGATGAGGGCCTCGCCCTTCGGCAGGACCTTGTCACCCACCTCGATGTCCTCGGTCGCGAAGCGGATCAGGACGTGCGAGGTCGGGGTGTTCCAGCGCAGCGTCTCCTCGATCACGTCCTCCCACGGCACCTCCCCGCTCAGCACGCGCTCGCGCTGCTCGGGATGGGTCTGGAGCGCCTCCACGACGTTGACGATCAGGCTGATCGTCGTCTCGTGACCGGCCGCGATGATCAGTTGCAGCGTGTTGACGATCTCCTCGTCGGTGAGGTGGTCGCCGTCCTCGGAGGCCGCGATCAGGGCGCTGGTGAGGTCGTCGCCCGGGTTCGCCCGCTTGCCGTCCACGATCCTCGTGAAGAGGGCGCCGAGGTCGGCCATCATCTGCGGGACCTCCTCCGGCGGGGTCTGCGTCGAGAAGAACTTCTCGAACAGCTCCTTGAGCCGGGGGTGGTCGGACGCGTCGACGCCCATGAGCTCGCTGATGACGTTCATGGGCAGCGGATAGGCGAACTCCGCCTTCAGGTCCACCGTCCGCCCCTCGGGAAGGGCGGCCAGCCGGTCCAGGCTCGCGTTCGTAAGGGCCTCGATGCCGGCCCGCAACCGCTCCACGCGCTTGACCGTGAGGGCCTGCGCGACCAGGGTGCGCAGCCTGCGGTGCTCGGGGCCGTCCACGGTGAGCATCGAGCGGCCGGGGTTGGCGAGGCCGATCAACGGCCAGTCCGCCGGTATGTCGCCCCGCTGCCAGGCGGTCCACACGTTAATGTCCTTGACCACCCGGCTGTCGGTGAGCAGCTGGCGCGCCTCGGCGTGGCGGGTGACGGCGTAGCAGTGGACCCCGCCGGGGAGCTCCACCTCGGCCAGCGGTCCGGCTGCGCGCAGCGCGGCGCTCTCGCCGTCCAGGTCGGCGACGAGGGGATCGAGGACGATCCGGGTCATGACTGGCCTCCAAGGGCGGGGGTGGGAGTGAAGCGCACCGGCAGGTCCGTCAGACCGGACAGCCACGGGGACGGGCGGCGGGTCAGCCGCTCCTCCGGGACGGCGAGGTCGACGTCCGGGAGCCGGTCCAGGAGCACCTCGATCCCCGTGCGGGCGACGACCTCGGCGGTCTCCTGGGCGGGGAAGGGGCAGCGGTGCTCGCCGTGGCCGAAGGAGAGGAAGGCGTTGTTGCCCCCGGTCAGCGTGGAGCCGTCGGTGCGTACCTGGGGGTCGCCGTTGGCGGCGGCGATGCCCAGGAGGAGGAGGTCGCCGGCGCGGATGTGGCGTCCGCCGAGGTGGGTGTCGCGGGAGGCCCAGCGGCCCGCCACGTTCTGGGTGGGGGTGTCCTCCCAGAGCACCTCGTTCATGGCCTCGGCGACACTGTGCCGGCCGCCCGAGAGCGAGGCCGCGAAACGGTCGTCGGTCAGCATCAGCCGCAGCGAGTTGCCCATCCAGTCGGCCGTCGGCTGGTGGCCGGCGGCCATCATCACCATGAGGTCCTGGACGATCTCCTCGTCGGTGAAGCCGCCCGGGTCCTGCACCATCCGGGTCGCGACGTCGTCACCGGGGTCGGCGTGCTTGTCGGCCAGGAGCTGGAACATGGCCGAGCCGAGGTGCCGCTGCCCCTCCAGGGCGCGCTCGCGGCCGTCGATCATGTCGTTCAGCGCGCCGACCAGGGCCGCGCCCACCTCGTTGCCGAAGCCGTAGAGCCTCGCGAGGACGAGGGCGGGGAGCAGCATCGCGTACTCGGCGATGATGTCGGTGCGGCCCACGGCGCAGAACCGGTCGATGAGGCCGTCGGCGAACTCCTCGGCGTACCGCTTCAGGTCGAACGGGTCGACGGCCTCCAGGGCGTTGCTGATCATGGCCGCCCGGACGGTGTGCCGCTCCCCGACCGTGTAGAGGATCGACGGCTGCTTGCGGCCGATCATGGGCAGCAGCGGCCAGTCGCCGGGGATGGAGTCCCACTGGTTCCAGAGCTCGGAGTCGCGGCTGAAGAGGACCGGGTCGTTGGTGACCTGGTGGAGCTCGCGGTAGCCGAGGATCAGCCAGGCCGGCACGTCACCGTCGAGCACGACCGGGGCCACGGCGCCGTGGTCGCGGCGCATGTCCCGGTACACCCGTGCGGGGTCGGTCTGGAACCCGGGCCCGGCCAGGGGCACGGAACCGTGGGGTACGGGGCATGCGCTCACAGGGTGGGCTCCGGGGTCTGTGCGGCCGTTACGGGGGCGGCACTCCCCGCCAGGGCCGCGCCGGCGGTCGCCGCGCGGGCGAGGGAGAGTGCGTGGAGGTGCTCGACGAGCGTGATCAGCACGTACTTGCTGGAGGACCTGTCCCGGGCGTCGCACTCGACGAGCGGGACGTCGGGGGAGAGGTCCAGCGCCTCGCGGATCTGCTGCTCGGTGTGGAGCGGGCCGCCGAAGTCGTTGCACGCGACGATGAACGGCGTGCCGTGGTGCTCCAGCCGGTCGATGGCGTACCAGGAGTCGGCCAGCCGCCGGGTGTCCACGAGGACGACGGCGCCCAGGGTGCCGGAGAAGAGGCGGTCCCACAGGAACCAGAAGCGTTCCTGGCCGGGGGCGCCGAAGAGGTAGAGGACCGAGCGCGCGTCCAGGGTGATCCGGCCGAAGTCGAAGGCGACCGTGGTGGACGTCTTGGAGTGCACGCCGTCGAGGTCGTCGACGGCCTCACCCGCGCGGGTCATCGTCTCCTCCGTGTTGAGCGGACGTATCTCGCTCACGGAACGGACCATGGTGGTCTTGCCGACCCCGAAGCCGCCGACGACGACGATCTTCAGTCCGTTGTCGGCCGTCGCCTGCAAAGCGTCACGGTCAGAGGTTGCGGAGTCCAACGAGCACCTGTTCCAGGGTGTCGGTGTCGGGGAGCCGGTCCGCGACACGGGCAGTACGGGGGTGGCGGGCGCTGATCCGGCCGGTGTCGAGCAGGTCGCAGAGCATGATGCGGACGATGCTGACGGGCAGGTTCAGGGTGGCCGAGATCTCGACGACCGCGGTGGGACGTGCGCACATCCGCAGGATCGCGGTGTGCTCCGACTGCATCCCGGGATTCGGATCGCACTCGGCGACGACGAGCGTCACCAGGTCGAACGCGGCCGAGTCGGACCTGCTGCGGCCGCCCGTGAGGGTGTACAGCCGGTCCGGATCGTCGTCGCGCCCGGGGCGGGGGCGCGGTACGGACGTCATACGTCCGCGGTTTCCGCGGACGGGGCCGCCGTCCGGGCGCCGGGCGCGGAGCGGGGCGGGGCGACGAGGTACTCGCCGAGCTGCTCCACGAGTTCGCTCATGTTGTGCCCGACGAGGCCGACGTCGGAGTCCTCCGCCGCCACGACCGCGAGGTGCGCGCCCGCGCCCGCCTCCACGATGAACAGCACACCGCCGTAGAACTCGGCCATCGCGGACCGGACGCCCCCGGTGCCGTCACCGAACTCGATGGACGCGCCGTGCGAGAGGCTCTGGATCCCGGCGGAGATGGCGGCCAGCTGGTCGGCCTGGTCGACGGACAGCTCGGGGGTGCGGCACAGCTTCAGGCCGTCCCGGGAGAGGACCAGGGCGTGCCGGGCGCCGGGCGTGCGTTCCAGCAGCCCCTCCAGCAGCCAGTTGAGCTTCTCGTCGGTGGTCGCGGTCATCGGGTGTTGCCTTCCGGGTGCGGGGAGTTGGCTCGTACCGCCTGGCTGAAGGTGCTGAAGCGCGCTGCCTGGACCTTCGGGTCGGTGGTACGGGGCCGGGGCGAGTCGGCTTGGCCGGGGGTGGCGTTGCCGGTACGGGATTCGGCGGCGGCCAGGGTGCGGCCGCGGCGGCGCTTGGGCAGGCCGCTCTCGCCGAACTGCGGGACGGCACCGGTCGATTCGGCCGGTGACTCCGGCACGGACCCGGGGGAACCGGCCTCCGGGGCCGCGGCCGTCGCGTGGTCCGGCTCCGGCTCGGGGACGGCGGCCGGTGCCGGGGCGGGCGTGGGCGCCGGGACGGGGGCGCGGGAGATGAGGTCCTGCGGGAGCATCATCAGCGCGCCGGTACCGCCGCGCGCCGACGGCCGGAAGGAGACGGTCAGGCCGTGCTTGCGGGCCAGCCGGCCGACGACGGCGAGGCCGAGACGGGTACCGGAGAGGCCCGTGAGGTCCTGGTTGCCGGCGGAGACGGCACGCTCGGCGCGGCGCAGCTGCACCTCGCTCATCACCAGGCCGCTGTCCTCGACGGTGACGACGAGGCCCGCCGGCACCTCCTCGACGTACACGTGGACCTCGGCCGTGGGCGGCGAGAAGTTGGCAGCGTTGTCGAGCAGCTCGGCGAGGGCGTGCATCACGCCCTCGGCGGCGTGGCCGCCGATCGCCACGTCGCTGGTGGAGTGCAGGCGGATGCGCTGGTAGCCGCTGATGCGGCCCATCGCGCCGCGCAGGATCGACTCCATCACGATCGGCTTGGCCCAGCGCCGTCCGGAGCGCGCCCCCGTCAGTACGGCGATGGAGTCGGCGAGGCGGCCGGCCTGGGCGGTGCGGTGGTCCAGGTGCAGCAGGTCGCCCAGGATGTCCTCGGCGGTGTGCCGGTGTTCCATCTCCCGCAGGTCGGCCAGCATGCTCGTGGCCAGGGCCTGCATCCGGCCGGCGGCGTTGGCGCAGGCGGCGACCGCCGCGGACCGCTCGGTCTCGCTCCGCCGGACGCGTGCGGTGAGACGCGCGACCTCGGCGGTGAGCCGGGTGTGCTGGTCGGCGGCATCGGCGGTGACCCGTGCGATCCGGGCCTCGGCCTCGGCCGTGACGCGGGCGGTCTCGGCGGCGGCGGCCGACCGGATGCGGGCCGTCTCCGCGGTGAAGCGCTGGGCCTCGGCGGCCGAGGAGGAGACGAGGCGTGAGGTCTCGGCGGTGAAGCGTGCGGAGTCGGCGGCCCGCAGGGCCCGCAGGCCGCGGGCGGTGCGGAGCGTGTGGGCGGCGACGGTGACGGCCACGCAGACCACCGCGGCGGCGGCGCCCGCCCCCCAGGACAGCGGGGTCCGTACCGAGTCGGGAGCGGCTGCGACCGCCCACAGCGACAGGGCACCGGTGACGGCGGCCGAGATCAGCAGGGCGAGTGCGGTCGGCCGGATTGAAGGGCGCAATCGGAGTCCTCGGGGCGGACGGTGCGGGAAAGGGGCGATCCGGGTATTCCGGGCCACGGTGATGAAAGAACCACAACTGGAGCTGATTGTTCCTGATCAAGCCACGGCAACTATAGGAGAATTCATGGGTAGTTTGGGGTTTCCTTGTGGCCACTTATGTTTGGAAGCTGGCTTGAAAGTGACTGCGGCTGGTTCCCGCGCGCCTGCGGAGGGGTGCGTCGGGGAGGCTCGGCGGCGGCGGAATCGGCCGGAAGTCCGGGATGCTGCTGATAAATGCCCCGGTATATCCGCTGTGTGCGGCTTGAATTGCCGCGATCGTCGCCCATGGGCGAGAGGGCGGCTAGTGTGAGCGCTCCGGTGCAGCCGGCCCGCCAGGTCGAAGCACTGACGTAAGACACACCGCGCACCTTGAGGGGGAGGTGCCGCGGGGCCCCGACGGAGGACGCAGGCAACCGTGGACGCGCAAGGCCGTGGGCGGGACGAGAACATCGACCCCGCAGACCAGTGGGTACTCAACCCGGACACCGGTGATTACGAGCTGCGACTGACGCCCTCCGCTGGGCGACCGGCCGCGCCGTCCGGGGCCGCCGTGCCCACCGGGTCCGGGGCGTCCGCGCCGGGCCGGCGCC
>NZ_JBEXWB010000174.1:0-12652 GCF_040629645.1 Streptomyces sp. NPDC005899
GCCGCAGGGCGGCGGTCGACGGCGTGCGGCGGTCGACGGCGTGCCGGTGGGCCTGTCCGGACGTGCGTGCTCGGCACCTTTCGCGACTCGGTGATTCATACGATTCTCACCGAGTGCGCCTACTGTGCTGTCGTGACCCAGACGAGCCCGCCCGGTTGGCACACAGACCCCGGGTATTCAGGAATCGGCCCCGTACAGGAACGCTGGTGGGACGGGAGCCGGTGGACCGATCACCTGCGCATACCGCCCGCGACGGTCAGGCGCCGCCGGATACGCATCGGCGCCGGCATCGCCGCCGGCGTCGTCGTACTCGCGGCTGTCGGAGGCGGCGCGTACATGCTCGGTGACGACTCCGGCGGACAGGACGACCGTCCGGCCGTCACCGCCCCCTCGCAGAGCCCCGGCCGCCAGGGCGAGCCCGGCGGCGGTGGACGTGACGGCGGCGGTGACGGCGAGGACGGGGGCGGCGGCCAGGGCCCCGGTCAGCAGATGCCGCAGACGGAGAAGGGGTACGCCACCGACCTGGCCAGCGGCATCAGCATTCCCGTGCCCGACGGCTGGAGCGGGCAGTCGGGACCGGTGGGGGCCGGTGTGACGACCGGCGAGTACGCCTGTCCCGGGGACGAGGACCAGAAGTGCGTGCGCGGCGGCGTGTTCTCCGCCCCGGCCCAGGCACTGGAACTCTCGGAGACCACGGCGAAGGCCGCGGCCGAGGCGGACATCAAGACCAACGCCGAGGAGTCGTACGGCGAGAAGATCTACGGCGGGATCACCTCCCACGAGGAGCTCAGGTCCGAGGCCGTCACGGTGGCCGGGCAGAAGGGCTACGTCGTGCGCTGGAAGGTGGTGACGAAGACCGGCGACGACGGGTACGTGGAGTCGCTCGCGTTCCCCTCCCCGAACATCAAGGGCATGCTGGTCGTCGTCCGCTCCGGATTCGACATCAGCGCCCAGGCCCCGAAGCTCACCGTCCTGGACGACATCACCGAGGGCATCAAGGCGGCGGCGGGAAGCGGATCCGGGCAGACCGCCTGATCGCCCGCCCCGGGGCCCCGAGGCCGGGCGGGCGGTCAGTTGTGGCCCCCGCCCCGGCCGCGGCCTGCCTTCGCCGGGCTCGTACCGGTCCGTTCCGTCACGCCCCCGGGCCCGGCGGCCCGCGCTCCTTCGTCGGGCCGCCGGGCCCCTTGTCGGCGCACTCGTCGACGAGCGCACGGTCGCCCTGCGTCCCACTCGCGGATCATGCGTACCGACAGGGCCCGTACCGGGGTCGGCTCGGAAGCCCGTACCGCCGACGGATGCCGCGTCCCTGCCGGATACGCCACCGCTGACCGGACTGCTGAACTGGTCGATCCGGCGTAGACACCATCGGGCGACAAGCCCGACGAACGCTCGCCGACGAACCTGCCGGAGGGAGTACGAAGCCCGACCCGAGGACTACGGTCTGCGGCGGACGGTTTGGGACAGGTTGCTGGTGAGGGTGTCGTCAGGGCGGGGGATCTCGCCGAAGTCCGCATCGACGCCGTCCACGGGCAGGCTGTGGATGAGGGCGGCGAGCCGAGGTGGTAGGGCCAGCTTCCGCCCTTGTTGGCATCGGCTGATCAGATCGTCTCGAACCTCTTGCGCCAGCAGGGGGCGTCTTGCCGCTGTACACGCCACGGGTCTCCGCGGGGGCGGAAGTTGTCTCCCTTGGGCTCTCCAGTGTTTCGCGTCGCGGTACTCGGCCCGTTGCTGATGAATGAGAAAGAGACAGAAGGCCGCGGTCCGGGTACCGGCACCGGCAGCGAACTCGAACCAGAACTGTGCCTGTTCCCGGTGTCCGGCCAGGTGCAGCAGGGCTGCGAAAACCAGCGCGCCTTCCGGCTCGATGCGGTCATGGTCGATGAGGCCCGCGAGGCTGACGTGCGCGCGAGGTGAGTCGACGATGAGTGCGACGGCCAGGTCGAGATCGTGTGCTGCCTGCTCGCGCGTCGTGTGGTAGCGCATCGGCAGCGCGGGGGTGACCGTTTCTCCGACGGTCGTGCGGCTCGCCAGAGCGGTCACTCGCTGGAGGGCCACATCGGTGTCGTAGTCGTCGTAGGTATCGGTCAGGATTTCAGCATCGCTGAGCGCGAGGTCGATCGGCTCGGGCTCATCGGTGAGGGGGGCTGTCATCTTCCCGTCTCCTCGTAGGGCATGTGGAGCGCCTTGGCGATGTTTCGCCGGGCGTGACGGATGTGGGAGCGGACCGTCGCGGTGTCGATCCCGAGGTATTCGGCCACTTCCTCTTCCTCCATGCCGAGGATGAAGCGCAGCACGATGACGTCGTAGCGGCGTTCGGACAGATTGGAGATCGCCGCGTAAAGACCGATCTCCTGGGACAGGACGGCGAATTCGTCGCGCAGCTCGTACAGCATGAGTTTCTGGATCGCCTGGGCGAAAGCAGCGGTGCCCACCAGCCGAGGTTCCAGGTTCCGCTCCTCCAGCCACCGGTGCACCTCCTCCTTGAGCACGGACCAGGCGTAGTTGGGGACCGACTCCTGCCTGAGCACGTGCGTCCAGTCCCTTTTGAGACGGACGCACGCAGCATCGACCACCGTCTCGGCGTCCCTTCTGCTACCGACCTGGGTGTGGGCGAAGCGCATCCACAGTTTCCGGTGGTATTCGTGGAAGGCTCCGAACGTCAACGCCAGCCGCCCGGGCCGCACGAGGGGTAATGCGACATCCTGACGGTTCGCCGTCCTGCGGGATGACGGATTCACCGGTGCTCACCCACGTGAGTGAGCGGGTCCTGCGCCGGAGAAGCGACGCGGGTGGGGTGCTGGCGGTACAGGTGGTTCGCTCCGGAACGCACGGCTGCGGCCAGCACACAGCGGGCAGCCGTACGAAGGTCAGGAGCGAAGATCCGGGCGGCAGTTCCCCAGACCACCAGAGTTTCCAGATCGATGTCCACGGGCTTCCTAGGTGGCTGAGCACCGCCTCGCTCCACGTCGGGACGGGGTCGGTGTGGAAGATGTGCTCTCCCACTTGTCAGCCAACCCGAAGAACGGCCCTCCCGTGCAACGCGGCCTCCGACTATTTTGCAGACAGTAATAATATTACTGACCACACGGATGGCTGATGGGGGTTCGCCCCCACATTCCCCTTTCGTCCGCCTGTCTCTCCGCGTTCGGGACGGCCGGGCTCCTACGGTTGCCCTCCTGAGGTGATGGGCAGTCAACGGGGTGGCGGGGGGTGGCGCTTCCTGGCGCGCGTCCGCCGTCGGACGACATCACCAACTCGGAATCGGGGGCGACATGGACGACAGCACGGTGGACCTGGAACTGGACCGGGCGCATTCGGCTCGCATGTACGACTATTACCTCGGTGGTGTGACGAACTTCCCCGCCGACCGCGAAGCTGCGGGCCGGGCCATGGCGGCCTTCCCGTCCATCCTCGCCACCGCCCGGATCAACCGGCGGTTCATGCATCGCTCCACCCGCCATCTCGCCCTGATGGGGATCGATCAGTTCCTGGACATCGGCACCGGCATCCCCACCTCCCCGAACCTCCACGAGGTCGCCCAGAGCGTCAATCCCAGCGCTCGCGTCGTCTACACCGACAACGACCCCATCGTCCTGGCCCACGCCCGCGCCCTCCTGCGAGGCAGCCCTGAGGGCCGTACCGCCTACTTCCAGGCCGACGTCACCGACACCGCCGCGCTCCTCACGCAGGAGGCGCTGCACGAACAGCTGGATTTCGGTAGACCCATCGCCCTGAGCCTCAACGCCTTGCTCCACTTCGTCACCGACGCCCAACACGACGCCCACGGCATCGTCGAGCAGCTCAAGACGACGCTGGTCTCCGGCAGCACTCTGACCATCAGCCACGTCACCCCCGATTTCGACCCCGAGGGCATCGCCCGCCTCACCGCGGCCTACCGGGCCGCCGGAACTCCCGGCCAGGCCCGCACCCACGACGAGATCTCCCGCTTCTTCACCGGCTGGGACCTCCTCGCCCCCGAGGTCGTCCCCTCCCACCGGTGGCGGCCCGACCCCGCCGATCAGTCCGAGAACGTCACCGACGTCGAAGCCGCCTGCTATGCCGGCATCGCCCGGAAACCCTGACCGTCGAAGCCGGTGAGAAGCGGGCGCACACGTCCCACCGGCATCGAAGACGCGGCATGGCGGGGGATCGCCGGTTCGGCGGCTGATTCAGGGGCTTTCCCGGGTCCATGGGTGGGGAACGATCTTCACGTGGCTGATGGGCGCCAAGGGCGATGGGCTTGCAAGGTTCTTCTCGTCGAGGAAAGCCGGCCCCTCGTCGCCCAGCGCATCCCGTCCGTCGGCTCCGATCCCGACGCCTGCCTCTTCACCGGCCCGCGAGGTGGGCGTATCTCCACCGCCGTCATGCGCGACACGACCCACTGGGACGACGTGGCAACCGAGCTCGGCCACGAGCAACTGCGCCGCCATGGCCTCCGTCGCACCGGACTGACCTGGTACGCCGGCGCCGGGATCCAGGCGCAGTCCTCGCGGGATCGCCGGCCTCGGTTCACCGGGCCGCCCAGCGCTACCCGCACCCGGACTTCCACGAGATCGCGACTGTCGGGGTGGCGCGCTCCCGGCCCCACTTCAGCGCGCTGCACGCACCACACTCGCTACCGAGCCCCATCGTGAGGACCCGCCGACCCGGTCAAGGACGCTGGTCCCCGACCGGTCCCCGAAAACGATCAAGGGCCGGTTTCGGATTTCTCCGAAATCGGCCCTGACCTGCGACTGTCTCCAGTCGGGACGACAGGATTTGAACCTGCGACCCCTTGACCCCCAGTCAAGTGCGCTACCAAGCTGCGCCACGTCCCGTTGCCCGCCTGACCTGGGGTTTCCCCGGCCCGAACGTGCATGAGAACAATACCGCACTCGGGCGGGTGGTCACGAACCCGTTTGTCACGGATCACCGGCGGGACCGGGCACCCCGCGCCGCCCGTGGCCTGCTCGGACCGGCGGCCGCCGCCGGCACCGCCGCCCGGAGGCAGAAGGGCAACGCCCGCTTCAGCCACCCGCCCGGCGCGGGGCGCCGGACCCGTACGGGATCACCGGGCTCCGGAGCCGGAGAGGGGTGCCGTGGCGTTGATGAGGTGCTGGACGAGGGTGACCAGCGCCCCGGTGCCGGAGCTGGCGATCCGTGCGTCGCACAGCACGACCGGCACCTCGGGCGTGAGGTCGAGGGCGGTTCGGACCTCGTCCGGCTCGTAGCGGTAGGCGCCGTCGAACTCGTTGACCGCGACGACGAAGCCGATACCGCGGCGCTCGAAGAAGTCGACGGCCGGGAAGCACTCCGCCAGCCGCCGCGTGTCGGCGAGCACGACGGCGCCCAGGGCGCCCTTGGAGAGCTCGTCCCACATGAACCAGAAGCGCTCCTGGCCGGGAGTGCCGAAGAGGTAGAGCACATGCTGCTCCGACAGCGTGATCCGGCCGAAGTCCATGGCCACCGTGGTGGCCGTCTTGGACTCGATGCCCTCGAGGCTGTCGGTCTCCGCGCTCACCTGCGTCAGGAGCTCCTCGGTGCTGAGCGGAGCGATCTCGCTGACGGCCCCCACGAACGTCGTTTTCCCGACGCCGAAGCCTCCCGCCACCAGGACCTTCAGGGCCACGGGGAAGAACTCGGTGTTCGCGGTGCTGTCAGAGCTGTCGTCGTAGACCATCGAGCACTGCCTCCAGCAGGGATCGGTCGGTGGGCATGTCGTGGAAGGCGGGGGCGTGCGCGGTGACGGCACCGCAGTCGACCAGGTCGGACAGGACGACCTTGGTGACGACGGCCGGCAGTCCGAGGTGGGCCGCGATCTCCGCGACGGACGTGGGACCGTCGCACAACCCTAGGGCCACCGTGTGTTCGGGCCCTAGGTGGGCCCTGGGCTCATTCCCCGTGGCCATGACCAGGGAGAGCAGGTCGAGCACGGTCGTCGGCCTCGTACGGCCGTTGCTCACCGTGTACGGGCGGATGAGCCGGCCTGCCGCGTCGTCGAGCAACGGCCCGTCCTGCGGGGCCGGCATCCTCACAGCCCCGGGGTGAACGGCGCTCCGGCCGTCTGCCGGAGCGGCGTCATCAGGTACGGGCGGACGCTCTTGACCAGCATGGCCATCTCGTAGCCCAGTACGGCGGCGTCCGCCTCACGGCCGGCGAGGACGGCCAGACAGGTTCCCGATCCGGCGGTCGAGACGAACAGGAGCGTCGCGTCGAGCTCGACGACGACCTGCCGCACACCGCCGTTGTCGCCGAAGCGGGCACCGGCACTGCGGCCCAGCGAGTACAGGCCGGCGGCCAGGGCCGCCATGTGGTCGGCGCTGTCGGCGTCCATGCCGTGCACGGATTTCACCAGGCCGTCTGCCGAGAGCAGGACCGCACTGCGCGTGTACGGCACGCGCTGTACCAGCCCGCTCAGCAGCCAGTCGAGGTCCGAGACCTTACCGGACGGCATGTCGCTCGTCATGGTGCATCTACTCCTTCGGGGGTGTGAGGAATTCACGACGTCGGTTCGGGCGCCGGGCGGGGGCCGGTCCGGCCCGTCGGTCGCCGGCGCCCGTCCCGGTCCACGGCCGGTGGTCCGGCGTCAGGGCTCGCCCGGGCCGTGGGCCCGGTCCGGACCGGACGGCCGCGGCTCGGCGGGGCCGCGGACCGGCAGGGGGGCGAGGCCGTGCTTCCGCTGCGGCCCGACGGACACGACGGGTCCCTCACCCGTCGCCGTACCCGTCAGGGCGCCCGGCGGTGCGGGGCGCGGGAGGCCGGAGGCCGGGACGGTGGGGGCCGGTTCCGGTTCCTCGGTCGCCTGGGCCTCGGCGAGGTCGACACCCCGCCGGAAGGCGGCCATCAGACCGGGGTCGTGCAGTTCGTCCCCGTCCTGGACCCGCGGCACGGGGGCCTTCCGGAGCTGGGGGACCAGGTGCTCCTGGTTGCTGCGCCGGGGAAGCTGCGGGCGGGCGGGGGCGGTGCCCGGCTCCGCCCGGGGCTCCTCGTCGGCGGTCGCCACCCGTGCGCCCTGGGCCGGCCTGTACGGCGGTGGGCCGGCTGCCGGGTTCGGGCCGTCGACCCGCTCGGCGCGCAGCGGCGGGGGCGGCCCCGCCGCCGGGCGCGGGACCGACTCCTGCGGCCGGTCGTGCCGGAGGGCGTCCCGGACGGGCCGCGGGGCGTCCCGGTGGACGGCCGGAGGATGACCGGTCCCGGACCGCGGTACGGGCGGCGTGGCGGGTGTTCCCGGTGCGGGCGCCGGGGCGGGTGTTCCCCGTACGGGCGCCGTGGCGGGTGCCCCGTCCGCCTCCGTGTCGATGCCCAGGAGGATCTGGGGCAGCACGAGGACCGCCTGGGTGCCGCCGTAGATGTTGCTCTGGAGCCGTACCGCGATGCCGTGCCTGCGGGCCAGCGAGGCGACGACGAACAGCCCGATCCGGCCGTCCTGCAGGAGGTGGGCCACGTTGATCCGGTCGGGGTCGGAGAGCAGGGCGTTCATCCGCTTCTGCTCGGGACCGGGCATTCCGAGCCCTCGGTCCTCGACCTCGAGGGCGAGCCCGGCCGTCACGGTCTGGGCCCGCAGCAGGACCTGGGTGTGCGGGGCGGAGAACACGGTGGCGTTCTCGACGAGCTCGGCCAGCAGGTGGATCACGTCGGCGACCGCGTGCCCGCGCAGCGTGCCGTCGATCGGCGGCACGAGGACGACCCGCGGATACTGTTCGACCTCCGCGATCGCCGAGCGCAGCACCTCCGTGAGGGTGACCGGATTGCTCCACTGCCGCCTGGAGACCGCACCGCCGAGCACCGCCAGGTTTTCGGCGTGCCGGCGGATGCGGGTGGCCAGGTGGTCGACGTGGAAGAGCCCCTTGAGGAGATCGGGGTCCTCGACCTCGTGCTCCAGTTCGTCGAGGATCTGGATCTCCCGGTGCACGAGGGACTGCAGCCGCCGGGCCAGGTTGACGAAGACCTCGACCTTCTGTTCGTTCCCCGCGCTCCTGAACAGCTGGGACGCCTCGACGACGGCGGCGACCGCTCCGTCGTGCGCCCGGTCCAGGTCCTGGCCGAGCACGTCGAAGGCGTCGGCGTCCGGGGCGGCGGGAGGCCTTGCCCCGAGGGGCGGCGCGGGTTCGCCGTCACGGAGGAGCTCCACGACCCGTTGCAGCTCCGCTGCGTGGTGGGCACTGGTGCGCCGCAGGGCGAGACAGCGGTCGACCACCCCCGCCGCGACCCGGTTGGCCCCGAGGAAGGCGGCGGCCACGGCGGCGACGGCGAGCGCCCCGGAGCCGCCGAGGGCGGCCAGGAGGCTGCCGGACGGCCGGACGCCCGAGGACCGCACGGTGAACATGACGGCCGCGGCCCCGCTCAGCACCGCGGCCACGGTCGGCAGCAGGGCAGTGCGCAGGACCTGGGGGCGCACGCGGGCGTCGTGGGCGGACGGCGCGGTGCGCGGCCGGCCTGCGGCCGAGTGCGAGCGGCCGCCCGGACGGCCGTGCCGCCCGCCTTCGCGGCGTTCCGGTCGCGCGGTGGGTGCGCGCAGTTGAGACATCATCGTCCTCGGTACGTGGGGCACCAGGAATCGGCATGCGAGTGGTGACACCTACGGTGGCCGGTCAGGCAGGGTCGACGGCTCGGCGGACTCGACCGACAGGAGCCCACCGTGGATCACCGGCCACACACGGTAGTCGCGAATCACGGGCACCCGATGCGCACTTGTCGAACTTGCCCGGCAGGCGTCCCGCTCTGGTATGAGGCCTCGCACGGACAACCGATTGCACACAAGAGGCCGGGCGGGAACAGGCGTGCCCATCTCGAGCACGGCTGCGAGTCACGCAGCTCCGGGCCGCCCCACGTCAAGGGGGCCGGACGGGCCCACCCTGAGGCCCGATGTCATGGCAGACCCGCACGGGACGGCATTTGAGACATAGGGCACTATCAGCCGTTTACCGCGCGCCGGGCGGGTACCCGGAGGGCGTGCCGTGCGGCGTTCCGGACGGTGGCTCCGCCGGACGGGCGAGAGCACCGGGACGGGTACCACCACCGCCGGGACGGCGGCCCCTCCGCGTGACATCCCCCGACCAGGCCCGACGAGGAGAAGGAGTTCCACCATGGCCGAGACGAACCCCATCGAGCTGCAGAAGGCGCTCAAGGGAGCCGAGTACCCAGCCGCCCGCGACGACCTGGTGTCGGTGGCCCGGGACAACGGCGCCGACAACGACTTCGTCGACAAGCTGTCCCACCTCGACAGGGACCGCTTCGACGGACCGAACGACGTGCAGAAGGCCGTGTTCAGCGACAGCTGACCGCTCCGGGACACGATCGGTCCGGTGGGCGCTCCCGCCCTGGAGCGGGGGCGCCCATCCGCGCGCCGGGTCCGGAGCCGGGTTCCGGAGTTTCGGAGCGGGATTCCGGAGGAGAGAAGGGCTCAGAGGAGGATCGCGTAGACCAGGAAGAACGCCGCCACGAGGACGACGCAGACCATGATGGCCACGAGCGGGCCGGTGGCCCAGCCCTTCGGCGCGCTGTGCCGCGGCCCGGCCTCGGACGTACTGCCTTCGGCCGGGGGCGTCTCGCCCGGGGGCACTCCCCCGCCGGGCTCCAGGCCGGGGGTGCTGTCCGGGTCGGGGTCAGGGTTCGGTGCGCTCATGCGGCACCGGGTTCCCGGAAAACAGCCGTTCAACCGCCTCACGAACGATCTCGGGCCGCACCGGCCGGGCCGTACAGGTCGTACACCCGTTCGTCCGTTCGCTCGTCGATGGACCGGGTCCCTCGCTCGTCCGTTCACCCGGTGACGGACCGGGTCCGAGGCCCCGGACAGGCGCTCCGGGGATCAGCGCGGATCCCTGCCCCGCCGCGCCGCCGCGACCGTCGCCAGGACCACGCCGACGGCGAGCACCAGCAGGCCGCGCAGCCACACCTCCGCCTCGATCTGCGTGGCGAGCAGCACGCAGGAGGCCGCGCCCAGCACGGGGACGACGGTGGGCACCCGGAAGTGGCCCTCCTCGCCCGGGTCCCGGCGCAGGACGAGGACCGCGGTGTTCACGATGAGGAACACCACGAGGAGCAGCAGGACGAGGGTGGACGCCAGGGTGGCGACACTGCCCGTGAGGGCCAGGACCATCGCCGGGACGGTGGTGGCCACGATCGCCGCCCACGGCGTGCGTCGCCCGGGCAGCACCTTGGCCAGGCCGGAGGGGAGGAGCCCGTCCCGGGCCATGCCGTAGGTGAGTCGGGAGGACATGATGCCGGTGAGCAGGGCGCCGTTGGCCACGGCGACGAGTGCCACGGCGCTGAACAACCAGGTCGGAACCCCGCCGGCGGCCTTGACGACCTCCAGCAGCGGCCCGCTCGACTCGGCGAGCCGGCCGGTCGGGACGGCGGCGGAGGCCGCGATGCCCACGAGCACGTACACGGCGCCCGCGGTGGCGAGCGCGCCGAAGAGGGCGCGCGGGTAGGAGCGACGCGGATCACGCGTCTCCTCGGCGACGTTCACCGAGGTCTCGAAGCCGACGAACGAGTAGTACGCCAGTACGGAGCCGCTGAGGACCGCCGTGGCGGCGCCCTTCTCCGCCGTGCCGAGCTGGACGAGGCGCCCGGGGTCCCCGTCGCCGCGCAGCAGCAGCCACGCGCCCAGGACGACGATGACGACCAGACCCCCGACCTCGATGAGCGTGGCGGCCACGTTGGCACGCGTCGACTCCTTGATGCCCCGGGCGTTGATGAGCGCCATGAGAGCCAGGAAGAGCACCGCGACCAGGCCGACGGGCAGCGTCACGAAGTCCGACAGGTAGTCGCCGCCGAAACCGCGGGCGAGGGCGGCGACCGAGACCACACCCGCCGCGAGCATGCAGAACCCGGCGACGAACCCCGTGAAGGGGCCGAACGCCCGGGTGGCGTAGTGCGAGGCTCCCCCGGCCCTCGGATACTTCGTGGCCAGCTCTGCGTAGGAGGCGGCGGTGAGCATGGCCAGCAGGAGGGCCACCACGAGCGGCACCCAGACGGCTCCGCCGGAGTCGGCGGCGACCTGGCCCACCAGGACGTACACGCCTGCGCCCAGGACGTCGCCCAGGATGAAGAAGTAGAGCAGCGGGGTCGTGAGGGCCGGCTTGAGAGCCGGGCGGGACCCGGCCGTCAGCGACTGGTCGTTGGCTGTCGACATGTCGCCTCCAGTCCCCCGAATCATGGAAATCATGCCCCTTCGTGCTGCTATGTGGCTCACACCCGTCTCGTGGGCGCATACCGGGCGTCCCACACGCCTGATGGAGGGCCGGCAGTCCGCTGCCGGCCCTCCATCGATGTCGTGCTCCGTTGTGGCGGGGTCAGATCCGTCCGCCGGTGAGCCGGGTGATCGGCCCGCCGTGGACCTTGGCGGTCTGGCGGCCCAGGGCGAAGGCGCCTCCGACCAGACCGACGGCACCGGCGGCGGCACCGGCCGCTATCGCCTTGCGGTGCTTGACCACGGTCCACGCCGTGGTGGCGGTCGAGGCCACCTTGCCCGCCGTGGACGCGACGGTCTGGCGGCTCGTGTCCCACCCGGCGGCCGCGGCGCGCTTCGTCGCCTCACCCGCCGACCGGACACCGGCCTGTGCGGACCGGGCTGCCTTCCCTGCCTCGTCGGCCGACGAGGCGGCCTTCGAGGCTGCGACCGCCGAGTCCGCCTTGGCGCGGTTCCCGGCGGAAGAGGCGGTGTCCCGACCCTTGGCAGCAGCTGCCTTGGTCGTGGCACCGGCCTTCGCCGTCGCACCGTTCACGTTCTTCGTCTCTTCGTTCTCTGCAGTCATGGTATGCGTGTTGCCCCTCGATCCCGCCTGAAACAGAGGGAATTACATCCGGGGCGTTCGGCTTCCCAGGACGGCCGCTCCAGGACGGCCGCTCCCCAGGGCAGCCCCTTTTCCCTGCGGCTGTTCCGGACCGCCGTTCCCGGCCTTTCCGCCGGACGTCCTAAGCACCGTCCCGGGGAAGCAGGGACCCCAGCGGGCCCAGGTCCAGATTCAGGTCCTCCATGGTCAGACCGTAACGCTCGCAGAGTTCCGTCATACGGTCCTGCAGAATCATCAGGGTCATTCCGATGCGCTCTTCCTGGTCCTCGCGCAGATCACCCTGGTCGACCCTGTGCAGCGCGGTGCGCTCCATGAGCTGGCGCAGCAGTTCGATGATGGTCAGCACGAGCTTCATCAGGTCGCGCTCCACCGTGTCCGGGTCCGTTTCGAGCCGCTGGGCGACGCCGCCACGTGGTTTCGGCTCGTCGGGTCCCGCCGGGACGAGGTCGAAAGCCCGGGCCGCGGCCTCTGCGACCTCGTGCAGATCGGCGCCCCGGGGGCCGGGGGCGTCCGCGTCCTTCATGAAAGATCTCCTCGTTCGTACGGTCGCCGCGGACACGGGCCTCACCAGGGGGCCGGCTCGTCCGAGGTGATCGACCGGATGACGGCCCGCAGGTTGATGTGGACCAGGTCGACGTCGGCGACGGACAGCACCAGGTCGCCGGTGAGGACGGCGCCGCCGTTCAGCAGCCGGTCGAGCAGGTCGATCAACGCGACCTGGCGCCCCGCCAGGGACTCGACGGTGTCGTCCGGGGCGCCGGTGTGCCCGGCACCGCTCTCGGGGAGACCGGTGCCGGGGGCCCCCGGGTGAGAGCCGGTTAGCGGGGGGCCCCGGCGGCGGGGGGCGGGGGCGGGGAGGGGGGGGGCGCCCGGGC